>CAIYFD010000044.1 GCA_903925425.1 uncultured Opitutia bacterium
ATCTGGATCGTGCCGTTTTGGATGCGGGCAAAGGTGAGGGTGGAGCCGATGCCCATCGCGGGACTGATCGACATGCCGAGCTGGATGACGCGCTCGTTGGCGGCCTGCACGATTGCCGTCAGGTTGGGTTCGGTCCCGGCCGGGGTGCCGGCGACGCCGCGGGTTATTTCCTCCACGGAGCACTGGGCGGCTTCCTCGCCGCCCGGCAATCCGCCGATGCCGTCAGCCACACCGTAGAGATTCAAGGCTTCATTCCGCAGATACCGGTCCTCGTTATGGGTCCGTAGATTTCCGATGTCACTGAGGGCGGCGGTGCGCAGCTTGATCATGCGTGAGGGAAAGGTGACTGCGCGGGGAATCAGGTGAAAGGACGAAATATTTCACTACGTGTTAATTTCGTCATCGGCGCGAAGTCAGGATTGGGCAGGGAATCGATAAAGAGCCGCCCGTAGCTCTTGGCCAGCACGCGGGAGTCGAGAATCGTGATCACGCCCCGGTCGGACTCGGTCCGAATGAGCCGGCCCACGCCTTGACGAAATTTTATTAAGGCCTCCGGAAGCGTCAGATCGTTGAATGGGCTGCGGCCGTGGTCGCGGATCCAGTCCGAGCGGGCCTCCGTGATCGGGTGCGTGGGTGGATCGAAGGGCAGCCGGGTGATGATCACCTGGGAAAGCGCGTCGCCCGGCACGTCGACGCCTGTCCAAAAGCTGTCCGTGCCGAAGAGAATGGCGTTCTTTTCGGCACGCATCTGGCGGGCGAGCTCGGTCCGCGAGAGATCTCCGCCCTGCAGCAGGAAGGGCCGGCCGGCGGCGGCGAATTCCGGCTCCAATTTTGCGGCGATGGCGCGCATGTCGGTGTAACTGGTGAACAGTACGAGCGAGCCGCCGGCGACCCGGGCGGTGGCGAACGCGATGTAGTCGGCGAGGGTGTCGAGGGCGAGCCGGGCGTCCTGCGCACCGGGCAGCGGGACGTCGGAGGCGACGAAGATCCGCATGTTGCGCGCAAAATCGAAGGGCGAATGCACGATCTCGCTGCGCGCCGCCTCGGCGCCGATCCGCGCGGCAAAGGGCTCGATGGCGCCGCCCATCGCCAGGGTGGCGCTCGTGCAGATCACGGCGGTGCCGGCGCCGAAGAGCCGACGGCGCAGTTCGGGCGCCACGTCGATCGGGGCGCTGCGCAGCGTGACGATCGTCTGCCGGCGGCCGCCGCGCTCGGCCCAGTAGACCTGGCCCTTCCCGCCCAGGGACAACCATTCCGTCAGCGAGGCCTGGATGCCCTTGATGCGCTGGCGCTGGTCGAGGAGTTCATCGCGGTCGCGTCCGTCCTCCAATTTATCGGCGATCCGCCCGATCAGCCGGTGCAGGGCCTCCAACGGCGGGTCGAGCAGGGGCTCGGCGACACCCTCCTCGCGCACCCGGACGATCGGCTGCTGGACGAGCAGGGTGGCGCCGAGGAAGTTAAAAAACTGGTCCGCCGCCTCGAGGGCGTTGGACACGGCCTGCCTGGCCTCGGGTCCGCCGAGCCGGCGCAGGATCCCGCGCTGGGTCTTGGGATTGAAGAGATGCTTGAGCGCACGATCGACGCCATAGCTGCTAAGCGAGAGCCCGAAATTCTGCGTGGCCACCTCGGGGACCGTGTGCGCCTCGTCGAGCACAAGGCAGTCGTCGGGAAACAGCACGCCGCGCGCGTCCGCCCCACCGGTGGTTTCGCCGCCGGCATTCATCAGGGCGAACAACAACGAGTGATTGACGATGATCACCTGTGCGGTGCGGATCCGGGCCCGGGCCTGCTGGTAAAAGCAACGCCCGCCCTCGCAACTCTTGCGCGAGCAGCCGGAGCTGTCGGCGCTCACGGCCTCCCAGACCTCGGCGCGCGGCGCCGGGCGCAGTTCATGACGGAGACCGGTCTGCGTTTGCTCCGCCCAATCGGCGATGCGCTGGAGCTCGGCGTAGTCCGCGTCGGCAAAGAGGCTCGCCCGGTCGGCGAGGGCGTGGCCGAGCCGGGTGGGGCAGAGGTAGTTCGATTTGCCGACCAGGACCGAGGCCTTGAAGTCCGCGTAGGGCTGCAACTCGGGATGCGACTTGAAGAGGCGCCGGCAAACCTTGAGGTCGTTGAGCTCGATCTGTTCCTGTAGAGAGATGGTGTGGGTCGAGACGATCAGCTGCCGAGCCTGGTCCACCGCGTGGATGATCCCTGGGACAAGATAGGCGAGGGACTTGCCCACCCCCGTGCCCGCCTCGAAGAGCAAGGGAACGTCGTCGCGCAGGGCCGCCGCCACCGCCCGGGCCATCCGGTCCTGTTGCGGGCGGTGCTCGAGCTGGAGCCCTTCCTCGATCCACCCGCCCAACGCGAAGATCTGGGCCGCGAGCTCCGGCGCCCGGCTGGGTGGCCGGGCCGGCGTGGCCGAGGGCGAGTCTTCGTGCAGGCCAATCATGGCGATGAGAACAAGTCCGGGGCGGAGGAAGTCACCATGAAAACGCGGGACTAACACCGTTGCGGCGAATGTCTTAATTCGGCACGGAGGCATGGGGACAAGTTGAAATCGTCCGCCAAGCCACCCACCGTGCGGCTGTGAACCAATCATCGCCAGCCGGCCCGGGATGGGTCCCCGAACTCGTCGAATTCCTCCGCACCCGCCCGGAAGTGAGCGCGGTGCGGATCGATCCGGGAGCGCACCGGGTGTCGATTGCCACGGTGGGTCCGGCGGACTTGAACGGCCTGCAGGAAGTGCTGAAGGCCACGATTGCCTCCATCGAGGCCGAGCTGGCGGCACGGCCGGCGGCGGGTGCCCCGACGGGCTTCCGGACGCGGCAGGACGGCTCGGCGACGGTGATCGGTCGCGACAGCTGCGCGACGGCCGAGAAACTGTGGCTCTGGCGCGAGATGGAATGGCCGGAGATCGAGTCGGAGTCGCCGGATCAGGAATGGCGGACGCTGGCGGTGCTGGCCGCGGTCTGCGGGACGTTCGGCATCGCGGGAGCGATCGCCGGAGCCTATTTCCCGAATCAACTCCTGATCTCCCGGGCGTTCCTGCTCGTCGCCCTGGTCGCCGGTGCGTGGGACGCGGCGATCGACACGTGGGCGAACCTGCGGAAGGGCGAGATCGAGATTCATTTCCTCATGATCACCGTTGCGGTCGGCGCGGTGCTCATCGGCGCGTGGAGCGAAGCGGTGCTGCTGCTGTTCCTGTTCTCCGCCTCGGGGGCGATGGAGGAGTTCGCCTTGGCGCGCACCCAGCGCGAGGTGAGTGCCCTGCTCAAGAGCGCCCCCAAGCGGGCGACGCTGATCCTGCCGGACGGCACGGAAAAGGAAGTTGATGTCGGCGAGCTGCAGGTCGACCAGCGGCTCCGCGTGAAGCCGGGCGAGGCATTTGCCGCCGACGGCAACGTCACCGCAGGACGCAGCGCGAGTGATGAATCGGCGCTGACCGGCGAAGCGGTCCCGGTGGAGAAGGACGTGGGCGACGCGGTATTCAGCGGTACGATCAACCTTTGGGGCGCGGTCGACTTCAAGGTCACCCGCCTGCCGGCGGAAAGCACGCTGCGGAAAATCATCCGGCTGATCCAGACGGCGCAGAAGCTGAAAGCGCCGAGCGAGCGCTTCACCGACAAGTTCGGCACCGGCTATACCTACGCCGTGATCGGCGGCTCCGCCCTGATGTTCTTCATCTGGTGGCTTGGGTTTGATCTCCCGGCCTTCACGAACCAGCCCGGGGCCCGATCCGCGTTTTACCGCGCCATGACCCTCATGGTGGTGGCCAGCCCCTGCGCGCTGGTACTGTCGATCCCGTCGGCCATCCTCGCGGCCATCGCATGGGGCGCGCGCCACGGCGTGCTGTTTCGCGGGGGGGCGGCGATTGAAAAGCTGGCCGACATCAATGTCGTGGCGCTCGACAAGACCGGCACGCTTACCACGGGCGAGCTGGCGGTGGTCGGCTGCGAGAGTCATCCCCCCGGGCGCGAGATCGAGGTCATGGAACTGGCCTACGCCCTGGAGGCGAAGTCGCAGCACCCGATCGCCCGCGCCATCGTGCGTCACGCCCGGGCCAACGGAACGCGTGCGCTGGAAATCGACGAATTCGAATCGCTGACCGGCCAGGGCCTGCGCGGCCGGGTGGGGGGCGCGACCCTCTTGCTCGGGCGCCGGGAATTGCTCGAGAAGGGTCCGCTGGCCGAATGGGCGCGCAAGCTGCCGCCGGCCTCGCCGGAACTCAGCGAGGTCTGGGTCATTGGCCGTGACCTGGTCGGTCGCGTCTTGCTGCGCGACGAGATCCGGGCGGAAACCAAAGGCGTGCTGGCCGGCTTGAAGGCCTATGGCATTCGCACCGTCATGCTCACGGGTGACCGGCGCCACGCCGCGGAAAACGTGGCCAACGGTCTGGGCCTGGACGAGGTCCGCGCCGGCCTGTCGCCGGAGGACAAGGTTGCGGCGATCCAGTCGCTCAAGGCGGGTGGCGCCAAACTGGCCATGGTCGGCGATGGCGTGAACGACGCCCCGAGCCTCGCCGCCGCCGATGTCAGCGTGGCCATGGGCGCGCGCGGCAGCGACGCCGCCCTCGAGCAGGCCGAGGTGATCCTGATGCACGACCGGATCGAGAATTTCCTCGCGGCGCTGCGGTTGAGCCGGCGCGCCCGCGCGATCATCCGCCAGAACCTGACGATCTCGCTTGGCGTGGTGGTGGTCATGGTGATCGCGACGGTATTCGGCTCGGTCCCGCTCTCGCTCGGCGTCGCCGCGCACGAGGGCAGCACCGTGGTGGTCTGCCTGAATTCGCTCCGCCTGCTTTTCGGGCGAAATGCCTGAAGCGGATTCCCGACGATCCCATCGATTCCGTTACCGGATATCATTTTGACCCGGGAGACAGTTTTTGTCCTGCTCGGTCGCAGAAACCGGAAGGCCGTGAAACGCTGCCGGCACGCCGCCCAAAGTTCTCCCATGAATCCCGTGAAGCTGCTTCGGAAACACGGCCTCGCTGCAGGACTGGTCCTGTGGCTCGCCGGCGCCGCCGGCTGCCAGTCGCAGGCCTCAAATCTCCCGGTCTACAGCGCTTCCGAGGCGAACCAGTTGCGCACGGCGCAAACGGGCACCGTGGAGTCCGTCCGGGCCGTGCTCATCCAAGGTGACTCCGGCACGAAGACTTCGATCGGACAGAGCGTGGGCGGCTCCCTTGGTCGTACCGTCGCCATGGGCGGGAATCCGGTGACCGCGGTGGCGAGCGCCGCCGGTTCCG
>CAIYFD010000045.1 GCA_903925425.1 uncultured Opitutia bacterium
AATCAATTCGTCGGCCTCGCGGCGCGAGGTCGTGATCGGTTTCTCGACCAGCACATGACGGCCCGCTTCGAGCGCCCGCTTCGCCAGCGGGTAATGCGTGGAGACGGGGGTGGCCAGCGCCACGGCATCGAAGACCGGGTCGCCCAGCACTTCCGCCAGGGAGCCGAAGGTCCGCACGCCGGGAAAGTCATGCCGGGCACGCGCCAGGCGCTCCGCACTCTCGTCGCAGACTGCGACCGGACGGCCCCGCCCCGCCTGGAGAAAGTTGCGGACGAGTTTCGGACCCCAATAGCCATAACCAACGATGCAGATTCCGTTCATATACCGGACAATGTGGGATGACAGGCGGAGGGCGGACGCAAACGATTTCCTTTCGTGCGATTCACGGTGGATCAGCCCGAAGCCGCAAAGACGCGGCGCTGCATCGTCAGGAACGAAATTCCCATCTGGAGCACGGTCGCCAGGCCCGAGGCGATCCACGGGCGGATCGGGGTGAAATAGACCAGCCCCTTGAAGACCACCGTCTGGATAACAAAAGCGACCGCCATGAGGACAAGATACTCTGTCACCTGCCGCGGCCGCACTGCGCTCCGGTCCCCGAAGGTCCACCATTTACTCAGGATAAAATGCAGCCCGACCGCGAGGGGATAGGCCGCCAGGTAGGCCGGATCCGGCTCCATCCACCGCCCGAACAGGGCGTTCAGGCCCATGAAAACCGCCGTGACCGTCCCACCCACCAAGCCAAACCGAAGTAATTTTCGGCGCAGCTCGGGGATCAACATGGCGGCGAGCAAACCGGTCGCAAGAACGACCTGACAAGACCTAAAATCCCGGCCGCACGGGTTGGCCTTGCCGCCGCCACGCCGCCGCCAGGAGCCCCAGCCAGCTGACCGCGCTCGCCAGCAAGGCGAGCCAGAGCCCAAGCGACCCCGCGAAAGTCAGTTCCACCCGATGCGCCCCTGGCTCCAGCCGAACCATCGCCAGCCCTTCAGGCGATTTCTCCACTAGCCCCGCGCGACCGTCGACCTTCACCCGATACCCGGGGATGGCCACGCGGGGTGTTTCGAGGAAGGCCGGTTCCGCCAAGCTCACCTCCGCCACGTAGGGAATCATGCCGAGCGTCCGGACTTGGAGGTCCTCGGGACGGTAGGACTTGATCATCAGCTGACCGAAACTGCCAAAAGGCGGCCCGCCCGCCGGCGGTTCATTCCGGAGGAACACCATCTCGATCTCGACGGGCAGCGAATCGGTGTTCCACACGGCCAGCATCTTTGGGTTCCCGGGTTTGCTTCCGAAGCTCTTGCCGGAGAAGCCCGCCACCGGCAGCTGGTAGGATCGGTAGAACCCCCGGGTGCCCCGCAGGATGAGGATGCCTTCGTAGGGCAGGTCGCGAAAGACAAAAGTCCAGGCTTGGCGCTCGCCAGGCGCCACGGTGAATTTTTCCAGCACCTCAACCCAGCGGGAATCGGCTTCATTAACGCGGGTTGCAAGGTCCACCGTGCGGTCGGGCCTCCCCGCAAACCAGGGATCCGGGACCGGGCTCAGGTCGGCGGGCCGCAACAACCGGCTTTCGAGGTGGTAGTCCACCACCCCGGTGGTGAAGTAACCCGGCTTGGGCAGCAGATCGTAACTGTAGGAGTAAAGCTGGGAGTTTTCCCCCCGCTGGATCTCACGCGTGTGCGCGGTGGTGTTGGTGGCGCGCCCGGCGCGCAGCATGATCTTGCGCTGCTCCGTCGCGTTCCACGCGATCGCCCCGACCGCCCCAAGCAGGAGGATAATCTGCAGGGACACCCGGCTGCTCCGCCAGCGCATGAGCACCAGCGCACCCGCAAATGCCCCGAGGGTTGCCAGCGCGGGGGTCAGGCGCAGCCAGAGGTTCGTCCCGATCGTGTCGTAAACCTGGTCAGGCATCACCGTCGCAAGAAACCGCGAGACCCGCGGCAGCGGCGTCACCAACAGCGTCATTCCCAGCGTCGCAAGTCCTAGCAGGGCGGCGTCGCGCCGCCTCGCGACCAAGCCGGCCACGACCGCGAGGGCGGCAAGGGCCCAGACGACATAGCCGGCCTGAAGGTCGCCCAATTGCTCAGCCCGGGGAGAAATTGGCAGGAAATAGCGGGGATGGATATACCCAAGGAGGGAAAGATACTGCTCCGCCACGGTCAGGCGGCGGGGATCCATCTCCTTGAAAAAGGTCGTCGCAATGAGGCCGCCGACCAAGGCCGTCCCGGCGAGACGCCAGACGAGCCGGTCCGGGTCGGCCCACCAAGACCACCGTTTTCCGGCCAGCGCGATCACCGCGGCGACCAGGCCCGTCGTCACAAACCAGATCGCGCACACGCGCTGCGTTGGCATGATCAGGGCGGCCGCCCCAAGCATTCCGGCCAGCCACGCGAGGCGGCGCGTCGCCATCAGACGCACCAGGCCGACCGCGGCGATGAGCCAGTATGCCACCTCGGCGAGGAACCGGCCCGGGTTGCCCAGCCGCGAGGCGCCGGTCTCCCGCATGGACCACAGGGCGTAGGCCGACAGGCCGACGAAGATCGCCACGCCGCCCGCCGCGCGCCGCCATGCCGCACCATGACAGTCCCAAGCCGCGAGCCGGATGCCCTGCAGCCCGGCGGACAGGATGAGCGCCACCATGCCCGTGACCGGATGACACATCCAGAGGATCGCGATGGAGGCCGCCAGCCAGGCCCAACCCCGGGAGTCATCCTGGCGGATGAGGCGCACGTTCGCGTACGCCAACAGCGGCAGATACGCGAACGTCATCAGGG
>CAIYFD010000046.1 GCA_903925425.1 uncultured Opitutia bacterium
CAAAGGCGGCACGGGCCTCGCGCATGATCTGCGCGGCCGCGGCGGGCTGGCCGACGTCGGCCATGACGCCGAGCACGCGGCGGCCCAGGGCGGCGATGGACTTCTCCAGCTCCGCATTGCGCGTCCGCGAGACCAGCACCACGTCCGCCCCCGCCTCCGCCAGCGCAGTCGCCATCGCGGCGCCGAGGCCGCGGGAGGCGCCGGTGATGATCGCCGTGCGGCCGTCGAGGCGAAAGCTGTCGAGGACGGACGCCATGGCCTCAGCGGATCAGCTTGGCGTCCACCGGATCCATGTCGGCGAACTCCTGGTTCTCCCCGCCCATGGCCCAGATAAAGGCGTAGTTCGTCGTGCCGACGCCGCAATGCACCGACCACGGCGGCGCGAGCACGGCCTCGCGGTTCCGCAGCGGCACCTTCCGGATGCAGTCGGGCCGGCCCATGAAATGCGTGACCTTGCCGCGCGGGGGCAGGCCGAAGTAGAGATAGACCTCGGAGCGGCGGAGATGCGTGTGCGGCGGCATCGAGTTCCACCGGCTGCCCGGGGCGATGATCGTCAGGCCCATCACCAGCTGGCAGCTCTTGACCGCGCCCGGGTGGATGAACTTGTAGAGAGTGCGCTCGGTCTGCTCCGCGGCATTGCCCAGCGACTTGCCCGCCGTCTTCGCGAAACGCACGCGTCGCGTCGGGTGCTTCGCGTGGGCCGGATGGCTGAGCAGGTAGAACTGCGCGGGTTGCGAGGGACGATCCGATGTGAAGACCACGCGGCGTTTCCCGCGCCCCACATAGAGGCAGTCATGCAACTGGAGGACGTAGCGCCGGCCGTCGACCTCAACGGCGCCGGGGCCGCCGAGGTTGACGATGCCGAGTTCGCGGCGCTCGTTGAAATAATCCGCCTTCAGACCCGGGGGCACGACAAGCGCCAGGCGGCCGCGGCCGGGAACGGCGCTACCGACCACGGTCCGGTCGACCTCCCAATGATGGAGCACGACGCGGCCCGGCTGGAACATCCGGGCGATCACAAAACGCTCGCGCAGTTTGCGGGCAGTCATCCGGCCATAGTCGCTCGAGTGAGTCGCTAGGATTTGATCCATGGAATGTTTTGGTGGCGCAAACCGGGGGAGTGCGAGGAGGAAAGCAAACGGAGCGCCATGACGGCCCGGGATCTTCCGCCCGGGCCGCCTCGCCCCCGCGCCACGACTTGTCCTCATTTGCGCGGAGGCGCGGGGATCAGAACTGACCCTTGATCCCGATACTCCACTGCACCCCGAATTCCTCGATCTGGTTCATCCGGCTGTAGTCGGCATTGGTGCCGACGTTGATCCGGTCCTGGGGCACGTTGGTGACGTTGCGCCCGTTGACGAAGAGCGTGGCCCGCTTTGAGAACGTATACTCGGCGTTCAGGTCGAAATATTTCCGTTCGGCGTAGAACTGGAAGCCATTGATAGCCGACTGCACGCTGAGCTTTTGCGGCCCGCGGTAGTTGTAGTTCACCTTGATGTTCAGGGGACGGCGATTGTACGTCAGCCCGATGTTGCCCGCCCGCGGGATGAAGTTCGTGAAGTCCGCGCCGTGTTCACCCTCGAGATGCAGGCGGGTGACGTTGGCCCGGAGGTAGAGGAACTTGCCGAACTTCGGGATGAAATCCAGCGGCTGATTATAGTCGATGGCCAGACCCGAGATCTTCGCGGTGCC
>CAIYFD010000047.1 GCA_903925425.1 uncultured Opitutia bacterium
AGTGCGGGCGGGGATTTGCAATCCATGTCCGCCACCCACATCGGGAGGATGTCGCGCCCCTCGTATTTCTGCCATTTCTGGGAGTCGGTGCCGAGGCGGCCGGGCGGATGGGTGAAGTCAAAGCTCATGCGTGGCGAAACCTGACCCAACCACGGATTGCGCAGCGGATCACGGACTTTCTGCGTCGTAAAACCGCCCAACCGTTTTTGACCAAGGATTACACGGATTTCGATCCGCGGATGTTTTGCCACAGAGGCACCGAGGTCGGATGGTGTGGGTGTCCGGAAAACAAAATCTAAGACGAGGCTTGGGCTCCGTGCTCTCTGTGCCTCTGTGGCAAAACACTGCCTTGGATCGCGCCGGAATTTCCCAGGTGCGACGTCGCAGGGCGCGACGCGATTTCCCTCGGCGGTGAGGTGGCGAAAAACCAAGTCGCGGCGGGTCGGCCACTTAGCGCCGACGCTGCGGACGGCATTCGCCGTGCAAGAGGGGAGGCTGAACCAACCCGCGTTTCGCGGAGCCATGAAACCAACCTAAATCAGACCACATCCATGAGACTCGTCCGCTACACCTATCCTGATCAGCAATCCTTCGCGCCGGCCGCCTCGTACCTGCGCAACCCTTGGGCCGGGCTGTCCGGCGAACTCGACCGCCTGTTCACCCCGACCTACGCCGACGCGCCGTTCGCGGCGGAGTTTGAGGAGGACAAGGACAACCTCGTCGTCCGTGCCGAGCTGCCGGGCGTCGCCAAGGAGGACGTCGGCATCGAGCTGACCGGTGACCTCCTGACCATCACCGCCAAACGCAAGGCCCGCTCGGGTGACGAGCGCGAGGCGGCGACCTATCGCCGGACCTTCCGGATCGCCGCGGGCGTGCAGGCCGACAAGACCGCCGCGAAGCTCGAGAACGGCGTGCTGACCGTGACGCTGCCGAAAGCCGAGGCGCTGAAGCCGCGCCAGATTGCGATCAGCTAAACCTGACCAAATTGCGCGGGGCATCCTGCCGGATGCGCCGCTTTTTTTCCGCCGGGCAGGCCAGCGTGGGCGGCCCGGCGTTTTATTGCGACCGATGGCTCCTGGTTAGGGCTGGGTCGATGACCCGGCCGCGACTATCTTCGATCCCTTTTAACCGCGGATAACGCAGATAAAACCGGATTGGGGTTTCGAGCCCCGGAACTTTTTAACCACGGATTGCACGGATGACACGGATTCGAACCGATCGAACCGGTTGGCGCAGGAGGGTGCGGACGGAGGAGGCCGGATCTCAGTTCTCCGACTTCCGGTGCGAAGCACCGTCCTTGATCAGGACGGACATCAGCACGGAGGTGGTGAGGACGGCGCCGATGACGAGGAGGGAGGTGGTGGTGGAGATCTCGATGTGGATGAACTCCACGAGCATCTTCACGCCGATGAAGACGAGGATCACGGCGAGGCCGATCTTCAGGAAGCGGAAGATCTGCATCACGCCGTGCAGGGCGAAATAGAGCGAGCGCAGGCCGAGGATGGCGAAGATGTTCGAGGTCAGGGCCACAAAGCTGTTGGTCGTGATCGCGAGCACGGCGGGCAGCGAGTCGAGGGCGAACACGAGGTCGGTCGTCTCGATCACGAGCAGCACGATGAAGAGCGGCGTGGCCGCGCTCCGGCCCTGGTGCCGGGTGAAGAAGTGCCCGTGCTCGTTGTGCGGCGCCACCGGGTAGAACCGCTTGAAGAGGCGCACCACGACGTTGTTCTCGGGATGGATCTCCTCCTCGTCCTTCTTCGGCAGCGCCATTCTCACGCCCGTGAAAACGAGGAACGCGCCGAAGAGGTAGAGGATCCAGTGGAAGCGCGCGATGACGCTCACGCCGACGAGGATGAACACCGCCCGCATCAGCACCGCCCCGATGATGCCCCAGAAGAGTACGCGATGCTGGTAGCGCGGCGGCACCTTGAAGTAGGCAAAGACGAGGATGAAGACGAAGACGTTGTCGACGCTCAGGCAGAGCTCGACGAGGTAGGCGGCGAGGAACTCCTGCCCGGCCTGCGGCCCGCGCCACCACCAGAGGAGTCCGTTGAAAGCCAGCGCGAGGGCGACCCAGACGACGCACCACGCGATCGCTTCCCGCATCGTCATCTCGTGGCTGTCGCGCTGGAAGACGCCGAGATCGAGCGCGAGCATGCCGACGATGAACGCGAAGAAGGCGCCCCAGGCCCAGAAGGGCAGGGAGGCGATCAGGGCGAGCGGGAGCAAAAAATGGGTCATGGAACGGCGGAGGATGGAGTGGGGCCCGAATCCCGGGCAAGCGGGCAGTTTTGGGTAGGGCGTGTCACTCCGTAACCGCCGGGATCGTGGCGCAGCCGGCGCCGACCGAGTCGACGCGCGGCCTGGGACGGGCAACGTCCCGCTGAATCGAGGTTTTGACAAGCCGCCTGTGGCTCCCTTCGTTCCGGACCTCCATGAAGCGTTTGCTGCCACTGTTTTTCACCTTTGCCGCGCTGCTCCTGACCGTTTTTCCGGCCCGGGCCCAAGACGCCGTCACCAACGCCGCGGCCGCGGTCGCAAGCCAAGGAGCGGGCCGGGCGGCCCCGGCCGCCGACTTTCTGGAGCATCTGGTGGACAGCGTTCTGGCCCTGTTCGACGTCAGGGAAAGCGGCAACACCACCACGCACTATGTCATCAGCGCCCTGTTTCTGGTGGGCGCGTTCCTGCTGCGGCGGGCGGTGACGGGGTTGATCTTCCGCTGGCTGCGGAAACTGGCGTCGAAAACGGAAACGACGCTGGACGACAAGCTGTTCCCTGCGCTGGAGGCCCCGGTCGCCACCTTCGTGATGGTCGTCGGCATCCTGGCCTCGCTCCGGGTGCTCAAGCTGTCGCCGGACTCCGACCGCTACATCGGCTACGGTTCCACGGTGGCGTTCTCGCTGGTGATCTTCTGGGGACTTTTGCGGACCTTCAACGCGGTCCTCGATCACGCGCATGAGATTGCCCGCGAGAAACAGATGGGCGTCGCGGCCTTCATGCCCTGGATCAAGAAGACGCTGGTTGCCGTCTTTGTCGTCTTCGGCGTGCTCCTGACGGCGCAGAGCCTCGGCTTCAATGTGCAGAGCTTCCTCGCCGGTCTCGGCATCGGCGGTTTGGCCTTCGCCCTCGCGGCGCAGGACACCATCGCGAATCTTTTCGGCTCCATTGTCGTCGCCATCGATCAGCCCTTCAAGGTCGGCGAGACCGTGAAGATCGGGACCAACCAGGGTGTGGTCGAGGACATCGGCCTGCGCTCGACGAAGATCCGCCTCGTGGACAAGTCGCTGGTCGCCATTCCGAACAAGGCGGTCGCGAGCGAGGCGATTGTGAACCTTTCGCGCTTCATCGGACGGCGCACGGAGCAGGTCTTCTGCCTGACCTACGGCACGACGCCTGCGCAGATGGAGACGATGGTGGCCGGGATCCGGCAGATCATCACGGCCGAGCCCGAGGTGGATCCCGCCTCCGTGAACGTCTTCTTCCGCGACCTTAGCTCCTCCTCGCTCGATATCTGGTCGGTCTACGTGACGAAGAGCCCGGATAACCAGCAGCATCTGGCGGTGCGCCAGCGGATCAACCTCGCGGTCATGCGCGCGGTCGCCGCCCGCGGCCTGTCGTTCGCCTTCCCGACGCAGACGGTGATTCACGAGGGACCGACCCTCACGAAGCCGGTGGAGAAGACGTGATCGTTGGGGGCGACGCTCAGCGTTAAGCGTTCTCCGAAGGTTCGCTCAATCGAGCGTCTGCCGGTAGCGCTTCACCGCGACGGCCATCGCGACGGCCAGGAAGAGCGCGATCGGCCAGAGCTCAGGCCAGATCTCGGCGAGGCCGTTGCCCTTGAGGAGCACGCCGCGGACAATCCGCAGGAAGTGGGTGAGGGGGAGCACGGAGCCGATGACCTGCGCCCAGTCGGGCATGCCGCGAAACGGGAACATGAAACCGGAAAGCAGGATCGAAGGCAGGAAGAAGAAGAAGGCCATCTGGATGGCCTGGAGTTGATTCTTTGCGAGGGTCGAAAAGGTAATGCCCATGGCGAGATTCGCCGCGATGAAGGCGAGTGACACCAGATAGAGCAGGGGGAGGCTCCCTACCATCGGCACGTGGAAGATCCAGCGCGCGGCCACGAGGATCAGTGTCACTTGGATATAGCCCACCGTGATGTAAGGTAGAATCTTGCCGGCCATCACCTCGAAGGGGCGAATCGGCGTGGCGAGCAGGTTTTCCATCGTGCCTCGCTCGCGCTCGCGGGTGATGGCGAGCGCCGTAATGATGATCATCGTCATGGTGAGTACGACCCCCATGAGCCCGGGCACGACATTGTACTGCGTGATGTTCTCCGGATTGTAGAGTGCGTGGATCCGGAAATCCACCGCGCCGCCGCGACTGCGCAGTGCGGCGAGTGGCCCGGTCAGGTCATGATCGAGCGCGGCGTCGGCGAGGGCGCGGGCGGCGGCGAGCGCGGGCCCGGTGGCCGCGGGGTCGGTGGCATCGGCCTCGATCAGCACGGATGGCCGCTCGCCGCGCAGGAGGCGCCGGGTGAAGTCCTCCGGGATGTTGATCACGAACTGGACCTCGCCGAGTTGGAGCATCTGGGCGGCCTCGGCCTCGGTGTCGGCCTCGCGCACGAGAGTGAAGTAGTCGCTGCGGCGCAGGGCTTCGATGAACGAGCGGGCGAACGGGCCCTGGTCAGCCGAGCGGAGCGCCGTGGGCAGGTGGCGCGGGTCGGAGTTGATCGCGAAACCGAAGACCATGAGCTGGACCAGCGGGATCCCGATCATCATCGCGAACGTCGTGCGGTCGCGCTTCATCTGCACAAATTCCTTGAGCACGACGGCCCAGAAACGATGGAACGTGAAGTGGTGCATCGTGCTCAACTGAAGTTGTCCTTCGCTTGGTCCATCAGGCTGATGAACACGTCCTCGAGCCCAGAGTTGATCCGGACCCACTCGTGCCGGGGTTCGCGCACGGCGGCAATCGCGAGCTCCAGCTGGGCGGCGTCGTGTCCACTCACGTGCAGGGAAGTGCCAAAGGGCACGACCTGGTCGACGCCTGCGCGGTCGCGCAGCCGCTCGGCGATTCCGCGGATCTCGGGCCCGGTGACGGACCACGTGGTGAGTCGTGCGGTCGCCACCACCTCGGACACCGTGCCGCGGGCGAGCAGGCGGCCGTAGGCGATGTAGGCAAGCCGGTGGCAGCGCTCGGCCTCGTCCATGTAGTGCGTGGTGATGAGGACCGTGAGGCCCTCGGCGGCGAGCCGGTGGAGTTCCTCCCAGAAATCGCGCCGGGCCTTGGGGTCGACGCCGGCGGTGGGCTCGTCGAGCAGCAGCAGGCGGGGTTGGTGGATCAGGCAGGCGGCGAGGGCGAGACGCTGTTTCCAGCCCCCCGAGAGCTGGCCGGCGAGCTGGTGGCGGCGGTGCTGCAACCCGAGCCGTTCCAAACTCTTTTCCACCGTCGCGGCGCGGTCAGGCACGTCGTAGATGCGGGCGACGAAGTCCAAGTTCTCGCGGATGGTGAGGTCCTCGTAGTAGCTGAATTTCTGCGTCATGTACCCCACCTCGCGCTTGATCGCGCGTTGGCCCGTCCGGACATCGTGCCCGAGGCAGGTGCCACTGCCCGCGTCGGGGGTGAGCAGGCCGCAGAGCATGCGGATGAAGGTGGTCTTGCCGCTGCCGTTGGGTCCGAGGAAGCCGTAAATCTCGCCGCGGGTGACCTGCAGGTCGATTGCGTCCACGACCTTGCGACCGGAAAACGTCTTGGTGACGCCGGTGACGTCGATGACGTGCTCGGGGGAGGAACTCACGGAGTCACGAGCGCAACATCCACCGGCTGGCCGGGGTGCAGATCGCGGGCGACCGCGGCGTCGAGGCTGGCTTCGACCATGAAGACCAGCTTGGAGCGGTTGGCCCGGTTGTAGAGCACAGGCGGGGTGTACTCCGGCCGGGGGGAAAGATAGCTGACGCGGGCCTCGAGGGCGGGGCGGCCGGTGAGGGTGATGCGGACGCGGGCGCCGGTTTTGAGCGCTGCAAACTCGGCCTCGGGAACAAAGAAGCGGACCTTGATATTTTCCGGTGGGAGGAGCGTGACGACGGGGCTGGCCGCCGCGGCAAATTCTCCGGCGCGGTAGAGCGTGTCGTAGACCAGGCCGGCGCGCGGGGCGGTCTGGACCTTCTGCGCCACGGACCAGTCGGCGCGTTCGAGGGCGGCGGCGGCGGCGACCACGTCGGACTCGGCGGCTCGCACGGCGTCCTCGCGCGCACCGAGCTTGCCGGTGGCGAGCTGGGCCGCGAGCTCGTCGATCAAGCCGAGGTTCCGCTCGTGGGTGAGGCGGGCCTGATCGTAATCGCTGGCGGTGGTGGCGCCACTGCTGAAGAGCGGTTGGCGGCGGTCGAGCTCGAGTTTCGAAAGCTCAGCGGCGGAACGCGCCTGGGCCAGGCGCGCTTCCAAGGCCGCGAGTTCGCTGGGGCGGACCCCCTTGCGCAGGTCATCAAGCCGGGCCCGGGCGGCGGCGAGCTGCCCGGCGGCCTGGCGCTGGGCGGCCAGCTCGGCGCTGCGCTCAAGGGTGAAGAGGGGGACCCCGGCCTCGACGCGATCGCCCTTCGCGACGGCGATCTGCTCGACCCGGCCGGCGAGCGGGGAGGCGACTTGGATGAACTCGCCTTCCAGGTAGCCTTGGTACCCATCGGCTGCTTTCTGCGCGCATCCGGTCAGCGCAATGAGCATCAGGATGGAAACCACGATTGAACGCATGGGGCGGTTCTGTCAGCCGCTGCGGGTGGGTCCAAGTCCGAAAAGCGTGGCGAGATTTCCGGCGCCGGCCTGATGTGAAAATTCCGGATGCCCCGGTAGGGCGCGGATTCCGTTCCGCGCCGGGCCGGTCAGCGGGTTGATTCGGAGCTGGCCAGCCTGACCGGCGGCGAGCGGAGTCGCCGCCCTACCGCATCGGCAAACGGTCCGACATTTCCCGGACGGTGCCTGTCACTTGACCCGTAACCACGCCGTCATACTCTCCCTGGCTCCATGAAAGTGCCCCTGCATGTTCCGGGACTGGTCGTTGTCGCGCTGCTCGCGCTGGCGGCGGGATTGCGGGCGGTCGAGCTGCCGATGACGTCGCCGTTCCTGCCGCCCAACGGGGCCCCGGCCGCTGCGGCGTCGGCGCTGGACACGGGTGGCATCGAACTGCGCGGCGTGCTTCCCACCCCGGTCGGGCCGCTGTTCTCGATTTACAACACCTCCCGGCGGATGTCGTCCTTCGTGGGTCTCAATGAGACCGGCACCTGGGGCTCGGGCGCGGGCGGCACGTTTGTGGTCCGCAATTACAAGCAGGTGGGAGATCAGGACCAGGTAACGGTGGAATATCAGGGCCGGACCTCGACCTTGATGGCCAAGAAATCGAAGGTGGCCGTGCCTCCCCGCGCTGGTGCGACCTTGTCGATTGCCGCCACCGGGTCCTCGCCGGCTCTGACCCAGGCGGTGTCATTGAATCCGACCCCAGAGACCGAGGCCGCGCGCTTGCAGGCCACGGTGGATGAGATCGCCCGGCGCCGTGATGCCCGGGCCCAAGCCGATGTTACGGCCGCCGCGGCTCCAGTCGCTCCCGCCACCCCGGCCGCCCCTGTGGCGCGGGGGACCCCTTGACTCCGGGTCGCTTTTGGTCGGACAAAGAGCCGGCTGAGGTAACTTTCGCGGTTCCCCCGCCGTCTGCCCCGTTCGCCCCATGAGAAACAACTGCGCCACCACCCCAGCCCTAGCCACCTTGTCATTCTGCCTCGTGGCCCTGGCGGCTCCGGCGTTCGCGCAGCTGGCCGCCACCTCGCCCTTTTTGCCGGCCAATGCGGTGGTGGTTTCGACCACGACGCCTGTGGAGAGCACCACGATCGAGCTGCGCGGCGTGGTGCCCACCCCGAACGGGCCGCTTTTTTCGATCTACAATGTCACGCGCAAGACCTCCACGTATGCCGCCCTGAACGAGCAGGGCTCCTGGGGTTCGGGCGGGGCGGGCGGTTCCTTTGTGGTCCGCAGCTACAAGCAGATCGGCGACCAGGATCAGGTCACGATTGAATATCAGGGCCAGACTCAGACCATTTCGACAAAGTCGCCCAAGGTGGCGGTGGCGGCCCGCGGTGGCGCGGTCAATCCGGTCGGGGCTGCGCCCGCTGCGGCGGTAAACGTGGCTCCCGCTATTGGCGGCGGCCGGGGCGGTGGGGGGGTGGGCGGTGGTGGCGGCGGCGGAGCGCCTGGCGGTGGCCGCGGAGCCGGTGGACCGGGCGGTGCCGGCGGTTTTGCGGGTGGCGGCGGTGGCGGTGGCGGCCATGGCGGTGGTGCCGCGGGCGGGGCCCCCAATGGAGCTTTTGGCGCGGCGGGCGGTGTGGTCGCTGGTGGCGCGGATGCGGCGGCCGCGACACCCATCTCGGCGAATCAAGCGGCTTCGCTGGCCGATGCCGTGGCGAAGGCGCAGCAGGCCCGGGCCAGTGCCCTGGCCAACCCGACGGCCACGGCGACCCCGGCCGCACCGGCGGCTCCGGCCCAGGGCGGTGGTGGTGGCCGCGGTGGCCGCGGCGGAAACTGAGGCGGATTTCGCCGGCTGGTTTGAGGTCCGGCTGAGGCTTCAGCGGCGATGATTTCCGGTCCGCCCGCTCCGGATATTCCATGACTTTGCGGTCGATTGGGCTCAATCGTTGGGGTCCATGCCGCCTGAATCCAGCCCGCCGCCGGCCGCGCCCGTTCCTTCGAACGCGGCCCTCGTGCGCCGGTTGTTCGGCCTCGCGTGGCGGTACCGCGGGCATTGCCTGCTCGTGCTCGGCCTGCAGCTGGTGCTGCTTACGCTCGGCATCGCCGGCCTCAGTTTCACCGGCGTGGGCATCGATTACATCCGGCATCGCGCCGGCGAGGCCCCGGCTGCGACCGCGGCCGGGCCTTTCCATCTCGTGCTCCCGGAGAATTGGGAACCGCTCTCCGTGCTGGGCCTGCTGGCCGGGCTGATCCTGCTGCTCGCGCTTTGCCGCGCCCTCCTGAACTACGCGTATGCGCTTTCCCTGAACCGCCTCGTGCAGCTCAAGCTCGTCGTCGACCTGCGCGGCGAGGTCTATGAAAAACTCCAGCGGCTGAGCTTCCGTTTTTTCGACGCCAACTCGACCGGCTCGATCATCACGCGCGTGACGGGCGACGTGCAGTCGGTCCGGATGTTCGTCGACCAAGTGATGATGCAGAGCGTGATCATGGTGATCTCGCTCACGGTCTATGTGACGTACATGGCGGCGTTGAGCCCGACGCTGACGCTGGCCTGCCTCGCCACAACCCCCGTGCTGGCCTTCATGTCGGTGCGTTTCTCCCAGCGCATCCAGCCGGAGTACGTCCGCAACCGCAGCCTCGTCGACCGGATGGTTGAGGTCTTCGCCGAGGGTGTCCAGGGCGTGGCGGTGACGAAGGGCTTTGGCCGCGAGGCGGAGAGCCAGGCGCGCTTCGACACCGCCAACCGCGCCTGCGTCGAACAGCAGCGTGGGATTTTCTGGCGGATCAGCCTCTTCTCGCCGTCGGTCGGATTCCTGACGCGCATCAACATGATGGTGTTGCTCGGCTACGGCGGCTGGCTGGTGGCGCAGGGGCGGCTGCCGCTCGGCGCCGGCCTCGTGGTTTTCGCCGGACTGCTCGAGCAGTTCTCGGGTCAGGTCAACAACGTCGCCACCATTGTGAACTCCGTGCAGCAGGCGCTGATCGGGGCCCGCCGGGTGTTCGAAATCCTCGACGCGCCCGTGGAAGTGACGAGCGATCCCGCCGCCGTGCGCCGGCCGCGGCTGGAGGGGGCGGTGCGGTTCGAGCAGGTGGGTTTTTCCTACGGGGCCGACCAGCCCGTGCTGCAGGGTATCGACCTCGACGTGAAGCCCGGCCAGTGCGTGGCCATCCTCGGCGCGACCGGGGCGGGGAAGAGCGTGCTGATGAGCCTGATCCCGCGCTTCTTCGATCCCACGGCGGGCCGGCTGCTGATCGACGGGATCGATGCGCGCCGCCTGCATCTCGACGACCTGCGGCGCAACATCGGCACGGTCTTTCAGGAGAGTTTCCTGTTTTCCAACACGGTGGCGGCCAACATCGCGTTCGGCCACCCGGAGGCGACTCCGGCGCAGATCGAGCAGGCGGCGCGGATCGCGGCGGCGCACGATTTCATCATGGCCCTGCCCAAGGGCTACCAGACCGTGCTGGGCGAGGGCGGCAACAGCCTCTCGGGCGGCCAGCGCCAGCGGCTCGCCATCGCCCGCGCCATCCTGCTCCAGCCCGCGATCCTGCTGCTCGACGACCCGACGGCGGCGATCGACAGCGGGACGGAACAGGAGATCTTCGCCGCGCTCGACCGCGCGATCGCCGGCCGCACCACGTTCATCGTCGCGCACCGGCTGAGCACGCTGCGCCGCGCCGACTTCATCATTGTGCTCGAGCGCGGCCGCATCGTGCAGCAGGGGACGCATGAGCGGCTGATGCGCGAAACGGGGCCGTACCAGCATGTGGCCAGCCTGCAGCTGGTGGACGGCCGCGAGCTCGGTGCCGCGGGCGGGGAGGCGGGAACATGAAACCGCCACCGAACCCGGGCGGGCTGACGCTCCTCAGCCGCGACGACGAGGATGAGGAGCAGTTCCGTCCGCTGGAGTGGAGCCTCATCCGCCGGCTGCTGGGCTACACGCAGCCGGTGCGCGGCAAGTTCATCGCCCTGTGCGTCCTCACCGTCATCCGCTCGGCCCAGCTGCCGGCGCTGGTCTGGGTGGTCTCGCTCGTGATCACCGGCCCGATTGCACACCTGGACCAGGCCGCCATCCTCCTCGGCGTGCTGGGTTACGGGATTCTCGCGGTGACGACCGACGGCCTGTTTCATTTCCGGCAGCGTTTCGCCCTCGAGATCGGCGAGACGGTGGTGAGCGGTCTGCGCTCCCAGCTGTACGCCCGCGTCCTGCGGCAGCCGCTGGCGTTTTTCCAGCGCGTGAAGTTCGGGCGCATCATCGGGCGGGTGACGAGCGACGTGGAGGTGGTGCGTGCCGGCATCCAGGACGTGCTCTTCGTCACGATCGTCCAAGGCGGCGCGATGGTGTTTGCCGCGGTGGTGATGGCCCTGTTGGACCCAGTAATGTTCCTCATCGTGCTCGCGATGGCGCCGGTGCTTTGGACGATCAACCGCCATTTCCGCGGCCGGCTCAGCCGGCACTCGCGGGCGGCGCAGGAGAGCTTCAGCCGCGTCACGGCCACCCTGGCCGAGTCGGTCAACGGCATCCGCGTGACGCAGGGCTTCGTGCGGCAGGAGACGAACGCCGGGCTGTTCCGCGGGCT
This sequence comes from uncultured Opitutia bacterium, assembly GCA_903925425.1. Lineage (GTDB taxonomy): Bacteria > Verrucomicrobiota > Verrucomicrobiia > Opitutales > Opitutaceae > CAIYFD01. Next base: position 11,311 of record CAIYFD010000047.1, read on the forward strand.
GCTCGCCGACCACTCGCGCTACAACATCGCGCTGACCCGCACCTCGGCGATCCTCACGCCGCTGCTGGAGCTGAACAGCCAGTTCTTCGTGGCGATCCTGCTGCTCTTCGGCGGCTGGCGGGTCTTTCACGGCCAGATGGAGACGGGCGCGCTGATCAAGTTCTTCCTCCTCGCGAACCAGTTCTTCGCCCCGATCGCGATCATCGGCAACCAGTACAACCAGGCGCTGCTCGCGATGGCCGGGGCCGAGCGGGTTTTCCGGCTGATCGACGCGCCGCCGGACTGGGAGGATCGAGCGGATGCCACGGATCTGGAAGATCCGCGGCATCCGGGTACAGTTCTGGGTTCTGGGTTCGGGGTTCAGAGTTCAGAGTTCGGAGTTGTGAGTTCCGATCCGGACTCCGAACGAAACTCTGAACTCCGAACCCTGAACCCTGAACCTGGCCGGCCGCCGGCCGGCGGCGGGATGCGCGTCGAGTTCCGCGACGTGACTTTCGGTTACGATCCGGCCCGGCCGATCCTGCACGACATCAGCTTCACGGCGGAGCCCGGGCAGACGGTGGCGCTGGTCGGCCACACCGGAAGCGGCAAGAGCACCATCGTGAACCTCGCGGGCAAGTTCCACCTGCCCACGCGTGGCGCGGTGTGGGTCGACGGCCGCGACCTTGCCACCGTCACCGGCGGATCGCTGCACCGCCAGATGGGGCTCGTGCCGCAGCAGAACCACCTGTTCAGCGGCACGGTGCTCGACAACCTGCGGCTCGGGCGGCCGGAGGCGACGGAGGCCGAGGTGCTGGACGCGGCGGCAGCGCTCGGCTGCCGCGATCTCCTCGAGGCCCTGCCACGCGGGCTCGCCACCGAGGTCGGCGAGCGCGGCGCGGCGCTGTCTGTCGGCCAGCGCCAGCTGGTCTGCTTTACCCGCGCGCTGCTGGCGGACCCGCGGCTCGTGATCCTCGACGAGGCCACGAGCGCGATCGATGCCGTGACCGAGGCGCGCTTGCAGGAGGCGCTGGTGCGGCTCCTGCACGGGCGCACCAGCTTCATCGTCGCGCACCGCCTCAGCACCATCCGCCACGCGCACCTCGTGCTCGTGCTCGACCAGGGCCGCATCATCGAGCGGGGCACGCATCCTGAGCTGGTCGGGGCCGGCGGCACCTACGCCGCGCTTTACCGCCAGTTCGTGCAGGTCGACGACGCGGAGTAAGTGCTCGAATCTGCCGGTTTTTCAGAGGTGAAAGACCCTCGGGAAGGGCAAAGATTTTTCAAAAATTTCCTCGGAAAGCCGCATGTTCTCCCTCTAGTTGTGCATTGCTTTCAGAAATAAGCGTCCCACAACCCATCATCAATATGGCTAAATCAGCTCGTAAACCCAATGCAGCGTTCATGAAACCGGTGACCCCTGACGACAAGCTTGCCGCTGTCGTTGGTTCGTCCCCCCTCCCGCGCACGGAGCTTACCAAGAAGCTCTGGCTCTACATCAAGAAGAATGGTCTGCAGGACAAGAAGGTCCGCACGCAGATCAATGCCGACGACAAGCTGAAGCCCGTGTTCAACGGCAAGGCCAAGGTCAGCATGTTCGAGATGACCAAGCTGGTTTCCGGCCACGTCAAATAAGTCAGGCCTAGTCTTTCACTCTGAAGCGCCGCGGGATTTCCCGCGGCGTTTCTTTTTTGCCCGGCCGCCGGGGCCGCCGCCGTGCTTCCGGGTTGCCGGAACCGGCTTGGGCCGGTTCACTTCGGGCCGATGACACGGGGCATAATGATTCTTTTCCGGAGCCGGGCCTCGGTCGCGTTCACGGTTACGGCGATCGTGTTGCTGGGGATCGCGGTCGGTGCGGGTCGCGCCCGCGCGGTGCGCGGCCAGATCCTCGCCGGCCTGATCGACAACGCTCGCCGCTGCACGATCGCGTTCGATCCGGCGGAACTGCGGCAGTTGTCCGGCACCGCGGCCGACGCCAACACCGTTGTCTACCGCTCCGTCAAGGACCGCCTGGTTCGTTTTCAGGCCGTGGAACCGTCCGTCCGGTTCGTCTACATTTTCCGGCATCTGCCGCAAAAGGACGAGGTGGTCTTCCTCGCGGACTCGGCGCCCCCGGGCGACAAGGACGAGTCCAAACCGGGCGATGTCTACAAGGAGGCCAAGGGTTCTCCCGGCCTGCAGTCGATCATCGCCGACGGCCAGCCCGCGACCGAGGGTCCGCTCGGCGACGAGTTCGGTTCCTGGGTGACCGGCTACGCGCTCATCGGCGCGGCCTTAGCCGGCCAGCCGCGCGACATTCTCGGCTTCGACCTCTCGGCCTCTGACTGGTATTGGCGGCTGGCCGCGACCGGCGTCTCGTGGGCGGTCTATGTCTGGCTGCTTCTAGGTCTGCCGCTCGCCTCCCTTTGGGTCCTGCGTCGCGAACAGGCGCAGCGCGCCGCCATCCGCAATCTCTCGGAGGCGATGGAGCAGAGCCAAACCGCGGTGATGATTTTGGATCTCGGGCATCACATCGAATACGCGAACCCCGGCCTCTGCGACCAGCTGGCCCGCCCGCGCCGCGAGCTGATCGGCCGGCCCTGGCGCGAATTCCAGGCCCGCGATACGCCGCGGGAGACCAACATCGAACTCGATGCCACCCTCCGGGCGGGCCGCACCTGGCATGGTGAGTGGTTCAACCACCGCCCCGACGGCTCCATCTACCCCGTACGCGCGGTGGTGTCGCCCGTGGCCCACCGCGATGGCAGCCCGGCCTGCTATGTCGCCGTGCTGGAGGACGCGACCGTGGCGAAGCGCGCCGAGGCGGAGATGCGCGAGGCCCGCGATCGCGCCGAGGCGGGCGACCGCGCCAAGGGCCAGTTTCTCGCCACGATGAGCCATGAGGTGCGCACGCCGCTCAACGGCATCATCGGGTTTTCCGAGCTGCTCCTCGAGGGCGAGCTGCCCGGCGACCAGCGCGAGTACGTCCGCACCATCCGCACCAGCGCCGACACGCTGCTGCGACTCACCGGGGACATCCTCGACTTCTCGCGGATCGAGTCCGGCAAGCTCCAGCTCGAGCCCCAGCGGACGGTGCTGCGCGAGCTGATCGAGGACGCCCTCGACCTCCTCGCCGGCCCCGCGCACGCCAAGCACATCGAGTTGCTGCATTGGATCGACCCCGCCGTGCCGGCGGCGGTCACGGTCGACGCCGGGCGCCTCCGGCAGGTCCTCGTCAACCTGATCAGCAACGCGGTGAATTTCACGCTCTCCGGGGAGATTTCGGTCGAGGTCGGCCTGTTGCCGTTCGCGAGTCGGAATCCCATCGCGGAGGACGGCCGGGTGCGGCTCCAGTTCACGGTGCGGGACACCGGCATCGGCATCGCGCCGGAAAAACAGCACCTGCTTTTCCGGCCGTTCAGCCAGATCGACGGCGGCAGCACGCGCCGTTTCGGCGGCACCGGCCTTGGCCTCGTGATCAGCCGGACGATCGTGCAGCTCATGGACGGCGAGATCTCCTTCACCAGCCGCCCGGGCGAGGGCAGCGTGTTTACCTTCACGATCCGCGTGCCGGTGCCCGCCGGCGGGGCCGGCGATTCCGTTCCCCGCCTGCTGGCCGGGCGGCGCCTCGCGCTCTGCGTGGGCTCGCCGTCCCTGCGTGCCGAGCTGACGCGTCTGGGCACCGAGGCGGGCGCGGAAGTGGTGTCCGCCGACCTCGCGAGCCTGCCCTCCACGGCCTGTGATCTTGCGGTGATCGAGCCAGGCGACGAACTCCGGGCGGGTCAGGTCGCGCGGCACCTGCCGCCGCTGGCCGTCTGCGTCGCCTTGGTTCCCCTGATGTGGCCCGGTCACCGGCGGGACCAGCTCCGCCCGCATTTCCATGTGCTGGTCAACAAGCCGGTGCATCATGAGCGCCTGCTCCAGGTCCTTGCCGGTTCTGTGCCCGGCCATTCCGGCGACCGCTCGGCCGCGGCGGCGGGGCGGGTGGACTGGTCGCGGCTCAAGGTGCTGCTGGTCGAGGACAACGCGGTGAACCAGCGACTGATGCAGGCGGTCCTGGGCAATCTCGGCTGCAGCTGGAGCACGGCCGTGAACGGCCGCGAGGCGATCGCCCGGCTGGCCGCGGCGCCCTGCGACGTGGTGCTGATGGATCTCCACATGCCGGAGATCGACGGCTTGGTCGCGACGCGGCGCGTCCGCCAGGGCGAGGCCGGCGAGGCGGCCCGTGGCGTCTGGATCATCATGCTGACCGCCGATGTGCAGGAGGACGTGCGCCAGACCGTCCTCGAGGCCGGCGCCGACGATTTCCTCGGCAAGCCGCTGCAGCGGCCCGACCTGATGGCGGCGCTGCAAAACTTCGCCAAGGCGAAGTCCTGGAGTGCGGCGCGGTGATTTTCTAAACGTTCAGGGCACCCGGATCACTGTGCCGCCCATTATTTCCGGGTAACGCGCGGGGCTTTCTTCATGGCCGGCAGAGGGGAGGCGGTCAGCCGGTGGCCCCGCTGGCGACGCGGGCCGGCAGCCCATTCCTGTCGTAGCGGACAAGCCGGCACCGATAACTGCCGGCTGATTCAGGCTCCGGATTGAATCGCTAAGACGCGATGACGCAAAGTTCCGGGAACCTGGGAGCCTTGGCGTCTTCGCGCTTAAGGTTTCCGCCGAATAGAAACCAAAAACCACGCCGCTCGGCCGCTGGGAGCGGGATGCGCGACCAATCCCTTGCGGATTGCACCGGCACTTGGTCCGTCCGAACCTGTCGGAATCCGCCTCATGCCATTCCGGATCTCCGCCATTTGCCTTGTGCTAGCGCTGCTGGCGCCCGTCCGTGCCGCCGTGCCGCCGCCGGCCGGGCCGGAGCAGCTCCTGCTCGCCATTGCGACGCGGCAGCAGGCGCTGTTCGTGAAGGCCGACAAGGAGGGCGGCAACCTCGACGAGGCCAATTTCCGCCAAGCCGCCCAGCAGTTTGTCCAGGACTACGACGACTTCCTCAAGAAGTACCCCAAGTATGCCCCGGCCTACGCGGCGTACGGGACCATGCTCAGCCGGCTCGACATGGGCCGGGAGGCCGCGTCGGTGCTGACCCGGGGCGACGACATGTTTACGGCGATGACGAAGGAGCCGGGCGCCGACACCCCGGCCTTCCGCAAGGCGTGGGCCCTCCTGAAAAACCAGCTCGGCAACTACACCGCCGAGGAGGGGCACCCGCTGGAGGCCTTGGCGTTCTTCCTTTCCGCGATCGACCTCGTGCCCGACGAGGCGCTCTACCACTACCAGCTTGGCATGCTCCTCGCCGAGGCGCACGACGACTTTGTGAAGGCCGGCAACCAGACCCGCACCGAGGTCGAGAAGTCCATGCAGCAGGCCTTCCGCCGGGCCGCGGAGCTCGCGCCGAAGCGCTTTGAATTCCAGTACAGCTACGCCGAGTCGTTCTACGATGTGGCTGAGCCCGACTGGGACGCCGCCCTGAAGTGCTGGGCCGTGCTCGAGGAGGGCGCCGAGACCCCGGTGGAGCGCGAGACCATGCGCCTGCACGCGGCCAACCTCCTCCTGAAGCAGGGCAAGCCCGACCACGCGCGCCTCATGCTGGCCTCGGTCACCGAGCCCGTCCTCGCGGCCCAGAAGCAAAAGCTGGTTGCGCAGCTCCCGGCCGAAGCTGCAAAGTGACGGTTCGATGCTTGGACTCACTCCGGACCAAATCCGCAACGGACTCCTGCTTTACCTGCTGTTGATGGCATGCCTCTGCCTGCGTGCCTACGGGCAGGCGTGGCTGGCGAACCGTCTCGGCGATCCCACGCCGGAGGCCACGGGGCGGCTGACCGCAAACCCGCTGCCGCACCTCGACCTGATCGGCTCGGTCATCCTTCCGCTGATCTGCATCTTCTACCTGATGCCGCGGATGACCTCGTTCTCGCTGTTCCTCGCCTGGACGAAACCCGTGCCGATCAACCCGAGCAACTTCGCCAGACCCGCGCGGCACCATCTCTACACCCAGATGATGACTCCGCTGGTGAGTGTGCTCGGCGCACTGGCCGCGGCAGTCGTGGGGGCGCTCGCCTACCGGGCGATGCCCAGCGCGATGGACGACGTCTTTGTCCCGATGATCGCGATCAACGCCAGCCTGATCGTGCTCGATTTCCTCCCGATCCCGCCGCTGCCCGGCGGCATGCTGCTCCGCGAGTTCGGGCTCATTTCCGAGCAGACCTTCTGGAATGTTTCCCGGTGGGGCGGCATCCTGCTCCTCATCGCCTTTAATGTACCTCAGTTTCAGATGGTGTTCCGGTACATGATCGTGACGGTCGCGGCGCCCTTCCTGTACCTGATTGGCCTGATCGTCCGATGAAGCCGGCGCGGCGCGTGGGCTGGCGCTGGCCGGCGGGCGGTCCCCCGGCAACCGTCGGGGCCTGGCTCGGTTTTGCCGAGTCGCTCTACACGAAACACAAGCTCGCCCTCGGCCAGGTGGCGGGCTCGGCCCACGACGAGGCGCTTTACCTGCTGCTCCGCACGCTCGAGGTCCCGCTGGAAAGCGACGCCCGCGTGCTCGCCCGCCGGCTCACCGCGGCGCAGGGTGCGAAGGTCGAGGCCGTGTTTCGCCGCCGGGTGGAGGAGCGGGTGCCGGCCGCGTACCTCACGCAGGAAGCGTGGCTCGGCCCATTTTCCTTCTACGTTGACGAGCGGGTGATCATCCCGCGCAGCTACTTCCTCGAGATCATCCCGGGACAGCTCGGCACCTGGCTGCCGCGCCGCGGGGCCGGGGTGAAGCGGGTCGCCGACATCTGCACCGGTTCGGGCTGCCTCGCCATCCTGCTCGCGAAACAGTTCCGCACGGCGCGGGTGGACGCGACCGATCTTTCGCCCGCGGCGCTGGAGGTGGCCGCGATCAATGTCCGCCGGCACCGGCTCGGTCCGCGCGTGCACCTTTTTCCCGGCGACCTGCTCGCGGCGCTGCCCGCGGCGGCGAAGTACGACGTGATTCTGAGCAACCCGCCCTACGAGCCGAGCGCGCTGGTGGACGGACAGGCGCCGGAGTTTGCGGCCGAGCCACGGATCGCGCACGACGGCGGCCAAGACGGACTCGGCCTGATCCGGAAACTGCTCCGCCAGGCCGGCCCGCGGCTGAAGCCGCATGGCATCGTGGTCTTGGAAGTCGGCGGGCTGCGGCCCGCAATCGACCGCGAGTTCGCCGCGCTCGAGCCGCACTGGCTGGCCACCGAGGACGGCTCAGACTGCATCTGCCTCTTCCACGCCGCGCGGCTGGGATGAGCCGGTGACCGTCAGTCTTTCTTTTCCGACGAGGTGCCGCAGGTGTTGAGGCCGAAAGGGTAATAGGCCGGGCAGACGCGGACGATGCCGGTCAGGATCGGGATGATCCCGACGAGGCCCCACCAGCTGTTGAGGAAGAAGCCGGTCGCGAGGAGGGCGAGGCCGGCGATGATGCGGAGGGTGCGGTCGATGGATCCGATGTTGGGTTTCATGGGTTGGTTGGATTTGGGTGAAAAAGCGGTGCCCGCTTCAAGGCCGGGCCGGCGGAGCCACACTCCAGCCGGCGCGACGCCAGCCATGGAAGGTTCCGGCGTTGACCGCGTGGTAGCCTTCGCGGCGGAGTCTGGCGGCGGCGGCGCCCGAGCGGGCGCCCGAAAGACAGTAGAGCATCAGTCGGCGATCCCGGTTGCTGGCGAGGAAGGGGCCCCACAGGCGGCGTTCGCCTTGCAGGTCGCTCAGGGGCAGCAGCGCGGCCTGGTCAAGCACCCCGCCGGCCCATTCGGCCGGCTCGCGCACATCGATCATCACGGCCTGACCAAGCATGATGGCAGCCTTGGCCTCCACCGGATTGAGCGCCGGCCGGAAAAAGCGCCAGAGCCGGAAGAGCAGGTACAGTCCCGCGGCGACGGGGATGAGATCGGTCCAGTTCATGCAGGGAGATTGGTGGGGGACTCGGCCCGGCGGTTGGCCATGAAGTACAGGACGGGCACGGCCATCCGACTGATGAGCAATGAGGCGATTTCGCCTGCCATCAAGCTGAGGGCCAGCCCTTGGAAGATCGGGTCGGCGAGAATCACGCTCGCGCCGACGACCACGGCCAGGGCGGTCAGCAGCATTGGGCGGAAACGCACCGCCCCGGCCTCGACGACGGCGTCGCGCAACGGCCGGCCCTCGCGGCGGCGCAGCTCGATGAAGTCGACGAGGATGATCGAGTTGCGGACCACGATCCCGGCGCCGGCCATGAAGCCGATCATCGAGGTCGCCGTGAAAAAGGCGCCAGCCAGCCAGTGCGCCGGCAGGATGCCGATCAGCGAGAAGGGGATCGCTGCCATCACCACGAGCGGCGTCACGTAGCTCCGGAACCAGCCGACCATGAGCAGCGCGATCAGGCCGAGCACCGCCGCGAACGCCAGGCCGAGGTCGCGGAAGACTTCGAGGGTGATGTGCCACTCGCCGTCCCATTTCATCGCGGGCTTGGTGTCGTCGAAGGGCAGATCGAGGTTGAACACCCCGAGCCGGGCCGAGTCGCTGCCGAAGCGACGGGCGTCGATCTTTGCGATTTCGCGGTTCATCGCCAGGAGCGCGTAGGCCGGGCTCTCCACGGCGCCGGCCACGTCGGCGGTCACGTAGGTCACCGGCTTCAGGTTCTTGCGGTAGAGGGTGCGCTCGGCGGTGTCGTGTTCGAGGCGGACCAACTCGGAAAGGGGGACCAGCCCACCGGACGAGTTCGCCACCTGCAGGCCGGGCAGGGCGGCCGGGTCGGAACGGGAGGCGGCGGGCAGCTCGACGTGCAACGGGATAGCCTCGCGCTCGAGCGGGTCGTGGAGCAGGCCGGCGTCGACTCCCTGCGCGGCAAGTCCGAGCGCGGCCACCACCGCCTCGCGCGTCACCCCGTGGTGCGCCGCCTTCTCCTCGTCCACGACGTAGCGCACGCGCGGCTGCGCGGCATCGACGTACCAGTCGAGGTCGACCACCCCGGCGGTGCGCTCCATGATGCCGCGGATCTCGGTGGCGAGGGCGATGCGGCGCGTTTCATCGGGGCCGTAGACCTCGGCAACGAGCGATTGGAGCACGGGTGGCCCGGGCGGCACCTGGGCCACCGCGATCACCGCGCCGTGCCGGGCCGCGATGGCGGTGAGGGCGGGGCGGATCCGACTCGCGATGGCGTGGCTCCGGGCGGAGCGCTCGTCCTTGCCGACGAGATTGACCTGCAGGTCGGCGACGTTGGGGCCGCGGCGCAGGAAGTAGTGGCGCACGAGACCGTTGAAGTTGAAAGGTGCGGCGGTGCCGGCGTAGAGCTGCACGTCGCGCACCTCGGGTTCGCCCCGGACCGCGGCGGCCAGCTCGCGGGCGATGCGGGTGGTCTGCTCCAGGGTCGTGCCCTCGGGCGCGTTGAGGATCACCTGGAACTCCGATTTGTTGTCGAAGGGCAGCATCTTCACCTGCACCGCACCGAGCCCGACCAGCCCGATGGCCCCGAGGAGTAGCGCGCAAATGCCGCCGAGGAAGGCCCAGCGCCAGCGCCCATGATCGAGCAGGGGCCCCATCACCCGGTGGTAAAGCCGCGTCATCCAGTCATCCGGCGCGGGTTCGCCGCCCGCGGTCCCCGCGGGAGTTTCATCTAATAGATGACGTTTCGCCGTGGCGCGGCGGTGGCGCAGGACGCGGATGGCGGCCCAGGGCGTGATGGTGAAGGCGATGCCGAGGGAGAAGAGCATCGCGGCGGACGAGCCGAGCGGGATCGGGCGCATGTACGGGCCCATCAGGCCGCCGACGAAGGCCATCGGCAGGATGGCGGCGATGACGGCCCAGGTGGCGAGGATCGTCGGGCTGCCCACCTCGTTGACCGCGGCGACAGCGATCTCGGTCAGGGAGCGCGACCCGGCGCCGGGCAGGCGGGAGTGGCGGACGATGTTTTCAACCACCACGATCGCGTCGTCGACGAGGATGCCGATCGAGAAGATCAGCGCGAAGAGCGTGATGCGGTTCAGCGTGTAGCCGTAGAGGTAGAAAACCAGCAGCGTGAGCCCGAGCGTCGACGGGATCGCGAGCAGGACGACGAGCGACTCACGCCACCCGAGGAAGAGCAGGATCAGGAGCGCAACGCCGAACACCGCGATGCCCATGTGGAGGAGCAGGTCGTTGCTTTTTTCGGCGGCAGTGTGGCCGTAGTCACGCGTGACGGCGAGGCCGACATCGGCCGGCAGCAGGGTGCCGCGCAGGGTCTCCACCTTGGCGAGGACGTCGTTGACGACATCGATGGCGTTTGCGCCCGGGCGCTTGGCGATGCTGAGCGTCACGGCGGCTTCGAACCCGCCCGCCGGCGTGGTGAACAGCACGTAGTCGGCCGGCTCCTCGGCGGCGTCGGCGATGGCGGCGACGTCGCGCAGGAAAACGGGGCGGTGGTCGTGCACCCCGAGCACGACCGCTCCGACGTCGGCGGCGTCCCGGAGGAAGGCGCCGGTCTCGAGGCGAACCTCGGCGTTCGCGAAGGGTCGTGAGCCAGCCTGACCCTGCTGGTTGGACTGGCCGAGGGCGGCGAGGACCTGCTGCGGATCAAGTCCGCGGGCGGCGAGCGCGGAGGCATCGAGCTCGATGCGGACGGCGCGGCGGGTGCCGCCGCTGAGCGTGGTCTCGGCGACGCGGTCGATGGACTTGATGGCGTCGTCGACCTGCGCGACGAGGCGGCGGAGGGTGAGATGGTCCCGGGTCGCGCTGTGGAAGGTGAGGGCGAGCACCGGCACGTCGTCGATCGAGCGCGGTTTGACGAGCGGGGTGCCGGCGCCGGCGGGAATGCGGTCGAAGTTGGCCTGCAGCTTCTGGTTGAGGCGCACGAGCGCGGTCTCGACCTCGGTGCCGACCTTGAAGCGCACAATGACGAGGGCCTGGCCGGGGGCGGAGCTGGAGTAGAGGTATTCGACGCCCGGGATCTCCCAGAGCAGTTTCTCCATGGGCCGCGTGACGCGGTTTTCCACTTCCTGCGGGCTGGCGCCCGGCATCGGCAC
>CAIYFD010000048.1 GCA_903925425.1 uncultured Opitutia bacterium
CGAAAAACCAAACCGAAACATTATGTCTTACCTGAAACTGAATCTCGCCGCCCTCGCCGGCCTGCTCCTGCTCACCGCCGCTCCGGCCCGGGCCCAGGACGGTGGCGCCCTCCTCGATCTCCTCGTCAAAAAGGGCATCGTCAACAACCAGGAGGCCGAAGACCTGCGCGTCCAAATGATGAAGGACTTCACCGCCAACACGTCGGCGGGCAAGCTGAACCTCAGCTCCGCCATCTCCGACTTCAAGCTGTCGGGCGACATGCGCATCCGCGAGCAGTACGAGACCCAGGCCCCAGAGGTGAACCCGACCAACGTCACCAACGAGCGGTTCCGTAACCGCATCCGCTTCCGCCTCAATGGCGACGTCGGCCTGCAGAAGGGCTGGAGCGCCGGCTTCGCGCTCGAGACCGCCGCCGCAACCGATTCCGGCAACCAAACCCTGCAGGACGGCATGGATGACTATGGCGTCTTCCTCGCCCGCGCCTACGTCGGCTGGAAGCCGAACCTGAACTGGAACTTCGTCCTCGGGAAACAGAAGAACCCGCTCTACACCACCGACCTCGTCTGGGATGCCGACATCAATCCCCAAGGGTTCACCGAGAACTACACGAAGTTCATCGGGGCCAAGGACACCTTCGAGGTGCGCGCCGGCCAGTTCATCATGGATGACCGCGCGGAAACCACCGCCGGCCCGAGCGGCCGCGATGCCTGGCTGTTCACCCAGCAGGCCGTCTACACGCACTGGTTCGGCAAGGACGAGATCGGCAACCTCACGAGCAGCTTCATCATCGCCCCGGGCTTCATGAAGTACAACGGCTCGGTCCTCGACGGCCTGACGGGCGAGGGGGCACTGAACACCACCACCCGTTACCTGACAAACTTCGTCCTCCCGGGCGAAATCAACTTCGTGAACAAGCAGGGCAAGGGCACCTCCTGGAAGCTCTACGGGGACTTCTCCCACAACTTCGAGGCCGCCAACCGCGTGCAGCAGGTCTACGGTATCGCCCCGACCGCGGGCTTCTCCACCGACGCCAACGCCTGGCTGCTCGGCGCCGGCTACGCGCTCGGCACCGGCAAAGTCCAAGGCGAGTATAGCCTGAAGGTGGACTACCGCCGCATCGGCATCGGCTCGATCGACCCGAACGTCAACGACTCGGACTTCGGTTTCAGCTTCCTTAACCAGGCCGGCTGGAAGGGCGCCTTCTCCTACAACGTGACCGACTTCACCAACTTCAACCTCACCTACTTCAACACGAAGCACGTTCAGAACGGGCTCAACCAAGCGACCATCGCGGCCCGGAATCACACCCAACTGCTCCAGGTCGATCTCGTCGTGAAGTTCTGAGCGCACCTCCACCCATCTATCCAAATTCCCATGAAAAAGTTCCTCTTCCTCCTCACCGCCCTCGCCGCGGTTTCTTCCGCCCAGGCCCAGAAACTCGTGATCAAAGGTTCCGACACCCTTGGCGCCAAGCTGGTCCCGACGCTCGCGGAGGAGTACAAGGCCAAGAATCCCGGGGTCTCCTTTGAGATCGCCGCCGAGGGCTCGACGACCGGCCTGACCGCCATCATCGACAGCACCGCCCAGATCGGCATGTCCTCCCGCCGGGCCAAGCCCACGGAAGTCTCTGCCGCCCAGGCCAAGGGGGTTAACCTCAAGGCCACGATCGTCGCCTTCGACGGCATCGGCGTGATCGTGAACGGCGCCAACGGGGTCAAGGGTCTCACCAAGCGCCAGGTCGAGCAGATCTTCGCCGGTGACATCACCGACTGGTCCGCCGTCGGCGGCTCCCCGGGCAAGATCTCGATCTACACCCGCAACACCGCCTCGGGCACCTATTCGGACTTCAAGACCCTCGCCATGAATGCGCGCGATTATGCCGGTTCCTCCCAGAAGATGGCGGGCAACGAGCAGATCGCGTCCGAGGTCTCCAAGAATCCGAACGGCATCGGCTATGTCGGCCTCGCCTACATCAACGACTCCGGAGTCAAGGCCCTCGCGATCGATGGCCTCCTGCCCACCAAGGACGGCGTGCGGGCCGGCACCTATCCGTACTCCCGCCCGACGTTCTACTACACGAACGGCGAGCCCACCGGTGAGGCGGCCAAGTTCCTCGCCTACACGATCAGCGCCGCGGGCCAGGCCATCGCCGATCGCGTCGGCTTCGCCACCCTCAAGTAAGCTTTGGTTTAGGTTTAGAGAACAACACCAGCGCACCGGCTTGCAGGCCGGTGCGCTTTTTTGTGCCCGGATTTGTGGCTTGGGTTTGCGGGTAGGGCTGAGGCGGTGCCTCAGCCGCGATGATCCCC
>CAIYFD010000049.1 GCA_903925425.1 uncultured Opitutia bacterium
CCGAGCCGACGATCATGTGCGCGTACTCGGCGACGAAGAACATCGACCACTTGAACGCGCCGTACTCGGTATGGAAGCCGCCCACGAGGTCGGCCTCCGACTCCGGCATGTCGAACGGCTGGCGATTGGTCTCGGCGAAAAGCGCGATGAGGAAGATGAGGGCCGAGAGCGGCATGATCAGGATGCCCCAAGCGCCGTGCCAGCCGTGGGTGCCGCTCTGCATCGCGACGACGTCCACGAGACTCAGGGTGCCCTTGCCGCCCGGCTCGTTGACGAGCAGGAAGACCGGCAGCACCGCGAGCGTCATCGACAGCTCGTACGAGATCAGCTGCGCCGAGGCGCGCACGCCGCCGAGGAACGGGTACTTCGAGTTCGAGGCCCAGCCGGCGAGGATCAGCGCGTAGACCCCGAGCGAGGAAACGGCGAAGACGCCGATGATACCGATGTCGACGTTGGCCAGCACGAGCGGCACGAGGTGTCCCGCCGGGTCGAACCACGCGCCGAACGGCACCACCACCACCGTGGTCAAGGCCGGGATCAGCGCCACCGCCGGAGCGATGATGAAATAGAACTTGTTCACGTGGCCGGGGACCGGGTCCTCCTTGAAGAGGAACTTCGCGCCGTCAGCCATGAGGTGGAACACGCCGAGCCGCTGCAGGAACTTGCCGAGGAAGGGAATCCACGCGACCCACGGCACGACGGCGCGATTCGGGCCGGGCCGGCCCTGCATCCAAGCGGAGACCTTGCGCTCGGCGAGCGAGCACGCGCCGGCCAGTGGGAAGATGACCGCGATCACGGCGAGACCCTTCAGGGTCACTTGGATCCAAACCGGGAGCTGGAAGAAGAAGTCGAACATCGCGCGGGTCAGGTCGTGGCCGGCTTGAAATGCAGGGACTCGCCCTCGACGAAGGGCTCCGCGGCCCACGGGCGGCCATCGAGCAGCAACCCGGTCGCGGGCAGATTGGCATATGTCATCGTCGCCAGCGCGGGCACGGCGGCGGCGAGCGCGGCCCAGATGGAACCCAGATCCGGGGCGGGAGCCTTGGCGCCGGCCGCGGCCACGAGCTTCGCCAGCACGACCAAGTCATCGGTGGCGCCGGCCACTCCGGGCACGGCCTTGGCAAACTTCTGGATGCGGAACTGCTGGTTCACGAACGTGCCGGACTTCTCGAATACCGTGAGCGTCGGCAGCACGACTTTCGCCGCCGCCGTGGTGGCATTGGCCTGGGTGCCGAGAGCAACGATCGCCACCTTGGCGAGCTGCGTGGCGTTCAGGCCGGCCGCGGCGAGATCCTCGCCGACGGTCACAACCACGCGAACCTGACCGGCATCGATCGCGGTGCCGAGCGATTCGAGGCCACCAAGGACAACGTTGCCCGGTTGAGCCGAGCCGGGCTTCGGCAGATGGGAAACCAGACCCGTCACCAGGGCGCCACGGAGATTCGGATTCCGGTCGGCCGTGACGAGGAGGCTGTCGCCCTCCCCCACCCGCGTGACCACCTGCGTGGACGCATTGAGGGCGGAGGCGAGTTGGCGCGTGAGAAACTGTTCCTCGACCGTGCTGCGGCCCGAGCCGACCACGGCGATGCCGCCGGCGTTGGCCTTGAAGATTGCCACCGCGGCGTTGACCGCGATGTCGAGCCCGCTGTCGGCGCCGTTGACCTTGACCGCGGTGAGACGGTCCGGCGCGGCGATCTCCTTGTAGAGAATGCGCCCGCTGTCGGCCATCCACGTGTCGTTCACCTCGTCATTCCGACGCGGGGTGATGCGGTAGATCACACCTTCGCGCGACCAGACGACGGTGTTGGCGCCGGCGGAGGACTCGGGATCGATGCCGTCGGTCTGCTTGAGGAACCAGACGCGCATCTTGAACCGGAAATCGGTCGAGGTCAGCGCGCCGACCGGGCAGATGTCGACGGTGTTGAGCGAGTAGTTGTTCGCGAGCTGCTTGCCTGGGTAGCACGTGAGCGTGCTGTGGCTGCCGCGGTCGATGAAGCCGAGGACGTCGTCCTTCGCGACCTCCTTGGAAAAACGGATGCAGCGCGAGCAAAGGATGCAGCGTTCGTCGTCGAGCGTGACGCGCGGCCCGAGCTGGGTGCGCTTCGGCTTCACGTTCTTCTGCTCGATATAGCGCGAGTAGCCGCGTCCGTAGCCGGTGGACTGCTCCTGCAGCTTGCACTCCCCGGCCTGGTCGCAGATCGGGCAGTCAAGCGGATGGTTGATGAGGAGGAACTCCATCACGCCCTCGCGGCAGTCCTTCACCAACGGGGTGTTCGTCCGGATGTGGAGCCCCGGCGTGGCGTTGGTGCCGCAGCCGATCTGGGGACGCGGGATCCAGTTAATCTTCTGCAGGCCGGTCGCCGGGTCCATGACCGGCGTCTTGGTCGCGGGATCGAACGCCGGCGTGCCCATCTCGACGAGGCACATGCGGCAGTTGCCGACAACGGTCAGCTTCGGGTGGTAGCAGTAATGCGGCACGTCCACGCCGACCAGGCGCGCCGCCTCGATCACGTTGGTCCCCTTGGGCACGGCGATCTCCTTGCCGTCAATGTTGACGGTCACGAGGTCGGGTTTGGGTGGAGCGATCATCTCAGCAGAAGGTTTCGCCCACGAAACACACGAAATCACACGAAAGGCGGCGGTGCTGTCGGCGGTTGGCTTTCATTTCGTGTCGTTTCGTGTGTTTCGTGGGCGAAAATCAGATCAGTGGGGCCGCTTCAGCCGGTTTCGCGGTTTTCTTCGCCTCGGCGTACCCCTTGAACTCGTCGCCGAACTTGGCGAGGAAACTCTGGGTCGGCCACGAGCAGGCCTCGCCGAAGGCGCAGATGGTGCGGCCGGGAATCTGGTCGGCGACGCCCTTGAGCAGCGCAGCGTCCTCGGTCCGGGCCTGGCCAAGCACCATGCGGGTGGTGATGCGCTTCATCCAGAGCGAGCCCTCGCGGCAGGGCGTGCACTGCCCGCAGCTCTCGTGCGCGTAGAACGCGTTGATGTTGGCGAGGGCCTCGACCATGTTGACGGTGTCGTCCATCACGATCACGCCGCCGGACCCGCCCATCGTGCCGATCATTGCGAGTGAATCGAAATCCATCGGGACGTCCTCAACGCCCCAGTCATAGTCGACCATCTCGACGCCGACCTTGCGCTTGCCCTTGAAGCGCTCGCCGAAGCGCAGGATCTTCGCCGAGGACCCGCCGGGGATGACGGCCTTGAGGGTGCGGCCGGGCAGCGGACCGCCGCAAACCTCGTTGACGAGCTGGCCCAGCGTGATGCGGCCGGCCTCGAACTCGTAGTAGCCGGGGCGCTGGACGTGGCCCGAGACGCAAAAGATTCGGGTGCCGGTATTGCCGGGCGTGCCGATCTTCCCATAGGCCTCGCCGCCCATCGCCACGATGTGCTTCACGTGGCAGAGGGTCTCGACGTTGTTGACGATCGTCGGGCACTGGTAGAGCCCGAGCACGGCGGGAAAATACGGCGGCTTGATGCGCGGGTTGGCGCGTTTGCCCTCGAGTGACTCGATCAGGCCGGTCTCCTCGCCGCAGATGTAGGCGCCGGCGCCGCGGTGGACGTAGATCTCGCAACTGTAGCCGGTGCCGAGGATGTTCGGGCCGACGAGGTTGGCGGCGCGGGCCTCGGCGATGGCCTTTTCCAGGATGCGCGCGCCGTGGGGCATCTCGCCGCGGATGTAGATGTAGGCCTGCTGCACGTTGTTCGCGAAGCAGGAGATCATCGTGCCCTCGATCAGCTGGTGCGGGTCCTGATGGATGATGGAGCGATCCTTGAAGGTACCGGGCTCGGACTCGTCGGCGTTGACGATGAGGTAGATCGGCTTGCCGCTCTTGCGGTCAACGAGGCCCCACTTCACGCCGCACGGGAAACCGGCGCCGCCACGGCCGCGCAGGCCCGACTTCTTCACCTCGTCGATCAGCTCCTCGGGCTTGCGCGTCACCGCCTGCCGCAGCACCGCGTACCCGCCGTGCTGCTGGTAGCAGGCGAGGTCGTTGGTGTAGCCGGGTTCGTCGATGTGCTCGAAGATCAGGCGGCGTTGGACGGGGGCGGGCATCAGGATTTCAAATTTGAGATTTGAGATTCGACGCGCTCAGGCGCGCCGCGTGGCGTCCGCCTTGATCTGGTCGGCCAGCTGTTTCGCCTTCGCGACGTCGACCTGAACGTGCAGCTCGTCGTCGATCATCACGACCGGCGCCGTGCCGCAGCTCGCAAGGCACTCCACGAAATCGATCGTGACCTCGCCGTCGGGCGAAACCTCGCCGAGGTGGGTGTTGAATTCCTTTTCCAAGGCGGCGCAGGTCTTGTAGCCGCCCTGCAGGGCGCAGGACAGCGTGCGGCAGACCTTGATGTGACGCCGGCCGATTGGCTTGCGCCGGAACATCGGGTAGAAGGTGACGACCTCGTACACATTGATCGGCTGCAGTTCCAGTTTCGCCGCGATCCACGGGATGGCCTCGTCCGGAATGTAGCCGATGTCCTCCTGGATGAGGTGCAGCAGCGGCAGCGTGGCGCTGCGCTTCACCGGGTAATGGGTGATCACCTCGTCGATGCGGACCTCGGTCTCGGGCTTAAGCTTCATCGGTCACATTCTCCCATGACGAAGTCGAGCGAGCCGAGGATGGAAACGACGTCGGAGACGAGGTTGCCGACGCAGACCTTGGGCAGGATCGAGAGATTGCAGAACGACGGGGCGCGGATCTTCAGCCGATACGGCACGCCGCCACCTTTGCTCACGATGAAGAACCCCAGCGCGCCCTTGGGGTTCTCGGCCTCGAAGTAGACCTCGCCCGCGGGCATCTGCGGGCCCTCGGTCACGAGCATGAAGTTCTGGATGAGCTCCTCCATCGAGGTGAGGATCTTGTCCTTCGGCGGGGCGAAGATCTTCCGCGCGTCCGTGGCGTACCACGGGCCGGAGGGAAACTTGGCGATGGCCTGCTTGATGATACGGACCGACTGGCGCATCTCCTCGCCACGGACGAGGTAGCGGTCGTAGCCGTCGCCGTGTGCGCCCACGGGAATATCGAACTCGTACTGCTCGTAGCCGCTGTAGGGTTTGTCCTTCCGCAGGTCCAGCGGGACACCCGAGCCGCGGAGGTTTGGCCCGGTGAGGCCGTAAGCGATCGCGTCCTCCTTGGAGATGACGCCGACCCCGACCGTGCGGTCCATGAAGATCTTGTTCCGGGTGAGCAGCGCGAGGATCTCCTCCAGGATCGGCAGGAACTGATCGCAGAACTTGTCCACCTTCTGCGTCCAGCCCTCGGGCACGTCGCGCGCCACGCCGCCGATGCGGGCGTAGCTGGTGGTGAAGCGGGCGCCGGTCAGCTCCTCGAAGAGCGTGTAGAGTTTCTCGCGCTCGGTGAACGCGTACATGAACACCGTCCACGCGCCGGTATCGATGCCGAACGCCCCGAGGCCGAGCAGGTGGGCCGAGATGCGGGCCATTTCCGCCGTGATCACGCGGATTGCCTGGCAGCGGGCCGGCACCTCAAG
>CAIYFD010000050.1 GCA_903925425.1 uncultured Opitutia bacterium
ACACTCGTCTCGATGACTCGGAGGCAAAATCCATGACTGCCACGTCCTTTGGCCACACCGCCGCCGGCGCGGCCCAGCTTTTCTCCCTTGGCAATGCCTCCGGCTTCCGGGCGGAGATCACTGATTTCGGCGCGGCGCTTGTGCGCCTGATGGCGCCGGATCGGCACGGTCGCCTCGGTGATGTCGTGCTCGGCTTCGACCGGGTGTCCGACTACGCCGGACATCCCTTTTTCCTCGGCGCCACGGTCGGGCGTTACGCCAATCGGATTGCGGGCGGGCGCTTCGCGCTGGATGGCGTCACGCATCAACTCTCGCTCAACAACGGTCCGGCGGACGCCCGCTGCCATCTCCACGGCGGCCCCGGGGGTTTCCAGCACCGGCTCTGGGTGGCCGAGACCCGCGAGGACCCCCGTGGCGTCTCGCTGCGCCTGACCTGCCGCAGCCCGGACGGCGAAGAGGGTTATCCCGGCAGCCTCGACACCACGGTCGCGTACACGGTGCCGGCCGACCGCAATGAACTGCGCCTCGACTACGAGGCCCGGACCGACCGCGCGACTCCGGTCAACCTCACGCACCACTCCTACTTCAACCTCGGCGGCGAAGCCGCGTGCGACGTCTTGGATCACCGCCTGCAGATTGCGGCGGGACGCTTCACCCCGATCAACGCTGCCCTGATCCCGCGCGGCCCGCACCTGCCCGTGGCCGGCACGCCGTTCGATTTCCGCGCGCCCCGTTCGATCGGCGAAGGCATTGCTGCAGACGACGAGCAACTCCGCCTCGCCGGCGGCTACGACCACAACTACGCCCTTGATGCCGGTGGCGGAGCGCTCGCGCTGGCTGCGACGGTGCTGGAGCCGCATTCCGGCCGCGTCATGGAAGTGCTGACGACCGAGCCGGGACTCCAGCTCTACAGTGGCAACTTCCTCGACGGCTCCTGGCCGGGGAAGGGCGGCCGCATCCACGCAAAGCACGCGGGCTTCTGCCTTGAGACCCAGCACTTCCCGGATTCCCCCAACCAGCCGACGTTTCCGTCGACCATCCTGCGTCCGGGCCAGGTCTTCCGGTCGACGACGATCTACCGCTTCGGGACGGCGGCGGTTTAGGAATTCGATCCGGTTTTGCCACAGAGGCACAGAGTTCACAGAGCCCAAGCCTCGTTGTTTTTTGGTTTGGGTAGTCCGAGCCCTGACCATCAGTGCATACAGAGATTGGACGGATAGGCATCCAGAACCCAAATCAACGAGGCTTGGGCTCTGTGAGCTCTGTGCCTCTGTGGCCAACCATCAGAACCCGATCACGCCGGCCTTGCCGGTGTGATGTTCCACTGCACGATCCGCGGCCGATGATCGCGGCCGGGGTCGCGGTCGAGGATGCCGTAGGACGCCGTGCCGATCGCGAAGTGGCGCGCCATGCCCAGGGGCAGGCCGATCCAACGGACGGCCAGCACGCGGCCAAAGTGACCGTGGGAGAAGGCGCCGACGCGGCCGGGGAGCGCGGACCAGCGGGCAATCAGCCGGTCGGCTCGCGCTGTGACCTGCGCCGGCGATTCCCCACCGGGGCAGCCGTCCGTGTAGATATTCCACGCTGGCTGTTGCTTCAGGATCTCATTCGACCGCACCCCATCATAGTCGCCGTAGTCCCACTCCGCCAAGTCGGGCTCGATGACTGCCCCGGCATACCCTGCCAGCTCCGCCGTGCGGAGCGCCCGCCGCCGCGGGCTGGTGAACACCTGGTCAAAACTCACCCCGTGCAGCAACCCGCCCAACGCCCGGGCTTCGTCTTCGCCGTGCTCGGTTAGCGGCAGGTCGGTCCGCCCCGTGTGCTGTCCCGTCAGAGACCACGCTGTTTCCCCGTGCCGCATGAAGAATAGTTCCATCCGGGCCATTCAGACCGGCCGCCCCCGTTCGGCCAATGCATTTGGTGGGGCAAATCCTGCGGGCCAACCCCTGGTCGCTGGGGCCGCATCTGCCGATTAGGCGACAACCGCCCCTGCCATGGGAAAAGAAAAACGCCCGGCGGTTAGGCCGGGCGTGAGGGGGAGGCGGCGCGGAGCGGAGTCCGCGCCCTACCGGGGTGTTCAGCGATATTCCTCGCCGGTGAGGGCGTTGATGATCTTGAAGTTCTCGACGTGGTAGTTCGGGTCGGCGCGGAAGGAGAGCTTCACGCTGAAGAGCTTCTCCATCCGCACGAGCAGGTCGGCGACCTCGCTGCGGAGGCGTTCGAGGATGCTCGGGAGGACGAGGACGCGCAGGGAGTATTCCTTGCCGTCGTTGCGCAGCTGGAGGCGGCGGACGACGGAGGAC
>CAIYFD010000051.1 GCA_903925425.1 uncultured Opitutia bacterium
CGAAGCGGTGGACCGGAATGTCGGGTCCGGCGGGGACGCAAACGCGGACTCCCTCGTGGCCGGTGCCAGCGATGGCCAGCAGGGCGAGACCAGCGGCGCCGGGGGTCTCCGTCTTTGACGACGCCCCCACCCAGGTGCTGGTCGCCGTCGAGGTGGTACCGGTCCAGCTCCCCGTCGAGTACACCGTCAGTCCCGCCCGTGTCGTCAAGTAAGCCCAACCGCCGCAGTCACCGCACCCTTGGGAGCCTGCACACCCGCGCGCTTTTGCTCGCGGCACTCCTCCTCGGCGGCGCAGCCACGGTGCCGCGGGCCTTCGCGCTCATCCGGCTCGACAACGACCGGAATCACGTGGACGTCTCGGGTTCGTTCTCCACGGGCTTCAGTTCAAACATCGGAGCCAGTGCGGGAGGCGCGAGCGACAATTATTACAGTGCCCAGGTGGGGGCCCAATTTCTTCGGCGCGCGGGCCTGATCGTGATGGACGCCTCCGTCGGCCTGAACGCCACGTCCTACGCCAAGAACACGGGTGAGAACTTCCGCGACCCCTCGCTCAAGATGGAGCTCAACAAGCGCTCCGGCCGCACCACCGGCGCCCTCAAGTTGAGCGCGGCCCGCGAGAGCCGGGCCGATTCCGCGGCCAATATCCGCAACTCCTCCTGGCTCTATGATGCCTCGCTGGGCGCCAAATATCCCATGCTCGGCGGCCAATATGCGTTCCTGGCCTCCGTCGGGACGTCATTGCGCGACTACGCGGACAACAACACCCTGGCCGACCAGAAGAGTTTCACCAGTAGCATGGACTTCTATTACGTCCTGAACGAGCGCAGCCTGCTCGCCGGATATCGTTTTCGCCAGGAATCCACGTCCTTGAGCACCGGGAGCCGCGATCACTCCGTCACGGCCGGAGTCAGCGGCCCCCTGCTGTTCCGGCTCAACGGCACGCTGCGGGCGGGTTACCAAGTCCGCGTCCCTTACGGGCTGACGGCCGGACGCAGCACCTACACCGGCTGGACCGCCAACGGCTCCAGCACCTGGGAAGTGACCAAGCGGCTCGACTTCAGCGGCCAGCTTTCCCGCGATCTGTCCACCACCTCCACCAATGTCAGCGTCGATACCCTGGGCGGTTCCATCGCGGGCCAGTACCGGTTCAATATCCAGACGGCCTTCAGCGCCGGCACCGGCATGACGCGGACCCGCTTTCTGGATTCCAGTGCCTCCAACCGCCTGGACACCGCCTGGAACTGGGACGTAACCGCCCACCGGAGCATCTCCAAGAAGCACATCGAGCTGTCGCTCGCCTACAGTTTCTTCCGGAATTGGTCGAGTACGAGCTACTCCAGTTTCGACCGCAAGAGCCTGACCTTCACGGCCACGGCCAAATACTAAACCTCGGGTGACCTCATGAAAAACACCGCCCCTCACTTCCGGTCCTCCGCCATTTTCTTGGCGCTCCTGACCGCGCTGCTGCTCGCAGCCCCGGGACTGTGCTTGGCCGCCGCCGCCCCGGCTCCCGCGCCGGCCGCTCCCCCGCCCGCGCCGGTCATTAAACCGCATGTCCTCGCCGCGACGGAAAAAATCAATGTGATGATCGAGGGCGAACCCGAGGCGAATCGCGCCGTGACCCTCGACGAAAAGGGCGAAGTGGACCTTTACCTGATCCGCAAGATCAAGCTCGGGGGCCTCACCGCAGAACAAGCATCCCGCGCCATCGAAAAGTCCTATCTCGATGGCCTGTTCCTCCGCCGGCCCAAGGTCAGCATCACCATTGAAACGCAGGTCATCCAGACCGTCATGGTCCTCGGCCAGGTCAAGAAGAGCGGCAACCTCATCCTGCCATCGGACCGGGTCGTCGATATCGTGGATGTGATCGGTCTGGCCGACGGCTTCAACGATCTGGCGAAGGAGTCGGGGGTCAAGGTCACCCGGATCATGGAGGACGGTGTCACCCAGAAAACCTGGGACAATATCGACGTCGGCGCCTATATGCAGGGGAAAAAGCCCCGCAAGGACGCGCTAGTAATTCAGCCCGGCGACATCATCAATGTTCCGATGCGGATGTTCTGAGAACCGAAGTATTCCCATGCCCGAAGCCACGCCACCACCGCCACCCACCGGCCCCGCCACCGGGCTGGGTGAAACCGACGACAACATCGTCGAGCGCCGCTCGCTCCGGGACTACTACATCATCCTCCGGGAGCGTGTGTGGATCGCGCTCCCGCTCGCCCTCCTCGTCTCGGTCAGCATCGGATATTACCAGTCGCGGGAGATCCCCATGTACAGTGCTACGGCCACGATGCAGTTCGTGACCAAGGCGCAGAAAGTCGTGAACCAAGTGGGCACGGGGGACACCTCGGTCTCGTCCGACGTCGACTTCAACAACTACCTCTCCCTGCTCCGCGGCGGGCAGATCCGCCAGAAGGTGGTGGCCTCGTTTGCCGGCGACAACCTGAGGATCCTGCAGCGGCCTTACCTGAAGGACTTGGCACCCGGTCAAGCCCCCCCCGGCGCCGATCAAGTCACCACCAGCTGGGATGTGACCCCGCTCAAGGGCAGCACGTACATCGCCATTACCGTTCGCCACCGTGACGGCGAAGCCGCCGCCCTGATCGCCAATACCGTGGTGAGTCAGTTCAAGATCTTCCTCGAGGGCAGCAAGACCGGCATGGATGAGGATAATCTCAAGATCCTCGAAAGCAGCGTGAAGGACGCCCAGCTCAAGGCCGAGGAGGCCCAGAAGAATCTCAACGCCTTCACCGCGCGGAACAACCTCGGCTCGTCGCTGAGCAGCGCCATCTCGCTCGCCGACGCGAAGCAGAAACAGACCTCGGATGACGTCGCCCGGGCTGAGGCCCAGGTCCGCGCCATCCAAAGCCCGCTCACCCAGATCGCGCAATTTCGGAACGAGAAACGCGACCTGCTGCAGATCGCCGAGATCAAGAGCGATCTCAACGTGTCGAAAACCCAGGACGCCCTGAACACGGCCACCGCCCAGGTGGAAACCCTCTCGGATACCAAGGGGCCCCGTCATCC
>CAIYFD010000052.1 GCA_903925425.1 uncultured Opitutia bacterium
CTACCTTTTGTCGGAAGGGCGTCGACTCCGTCGGCGCCGCGGGACGGACGGCGCGGACGGAGTCCACGCCCTACCATCGATCCGGGCGCAAAAAAAGCCGGTCCGCGGAAAAGCGGACCGGCGAATGAGAGGATCGCGGCCGGCGCGGCGCGCCAGCCCTAACTATCTGAGGGATGGATCGGGCTGACTTCTGACCTCTGGCATCTGACCTCGGTCACTCGGCTTATTTGCCGAGTGACTTCCGGAGATCGGTCAGCTGGTTGGCGCTGCCGAGCAGGACGTTGCGGCTGGCGATGAACTTGGCGTACTCCTCGATGAAGATCTTGCCCGGGGGGCGGAAGTCGAACTCGCCTGGCTTGTCGCGGAAGAACTCACGGTGGACGCGGGTCCAGACGAGGCGGCCGTCGGTATCGATGTTGATCTTGGTCACGCCGAGCTTGGCGGCGGGGAGGTACTCGTTCACGTCCACGCCCATCGAGTCCTTGATCGTGCCGCCGGCGGCGTTGATGCGATCGACCTCGTCCTTCGGGACCGAGGAGGAACCGTGCATGACGAGCGGGAAGCCGGGCATGCGGGCCTTGATCTTCTCCAGCACGTCGAAGTGCAGGGACTGGCGGCCCTTGAACTTGAAGGCGCCGTGGCTGGTGCCGATGGCGCAGGCGAGGGAGTCGCAGCCGGTCTTCTTCACGAAATCCTCGGCCTCGGCCGGGTCGGTCAGCATGGCGTGACCCTCGTCGACCTTGATGTCCTCCTCGACGCCGCCGAGCATGCCGAGCTCGGCCTCGACGGAGATGCCCTTCTTGTGGGCGGCGTCGGTCACGCGCTTGGTGATCTCAACGTTCTTGTCGAACGGATCGTGGGAGGCATCGATCATGACCGAGCTGTAAAAGCCGGAATTGATGCAGTCGTAGCAGGTCTCCTCGTCGCCGTGGTCGAGGTGGACGGCAAAGATCGCATCGGGAAAGATCTCGTCGGCCGCGCGGATGACAGCCTCGAGCATCTTCTTGTCGGTGTACTTCCGGGCGCCCTTCGAGATCTGGATGATGAAGGGGGCCTGGGACGAGATGGCGCCCTTGAACAGGCCCATCGCCTGTTCGGCGTTGTTGATGTTGTACGCACCGACGGCGTATTTGCCGTAGGCGTGTTTGAAGAGCTGACTGGTGGTGACGATCATGGGGTTAAATGGGGGAGGCTTGGAGCTGGAAACCGATCGTTAAGAGAGCTCTCCGGCGGGCCGGAGTCCAGAGACAACCGTGGGAATTGTTTGTCATTTGCCCACCGGATATTGGTGAAAATCCGGCGGGGCGTGCGGCAACGAAAGCAGGTAAGGGGCCAAGTGCGCGACCGGGTGGTTGGTCGGCAATCGTAGATTGCGGGTAGGGCGGAGGTGTTACCTCCGCCGCGATCGATCCGGCGGACTCACCGAGTCCGCCCTACCTCGACCATCAATTCCCCGCGCGCCGGCCGGCCGCGCCGCTTCCGCCCAGGCTCTGGATGAGGGTCCGCTGCATGGTGCCGCCCATTTGCTGCTGGGCCTGCTGTTCCTGCTGGAGCTGTTGCAGGGCGGTGACCTGCGGCGCGGAGAGCACGCTGCCGGAGCGGGCGATGGCGTCGTTGTTGATCGGGGAGGACATGGTGGGGACGCCCGCTCCGCCGAAGGCCATCGTGTTGCCGCCGCTGGTGCCCACGAAGCCGATGGCGTTGGTCATGACGGATAAGTCTGCGTTCTCGGCCCCGGAAGTGGTCGGGCCGGTGGCGGCGAGCACCTGCACCATCTGCTCGCGCTGGTCCGGGGTGAGCGGGGTGGAGGTGTAGCTCAGGCGTTGCGCGAGCTGGTCGGCGATGGCGCGCTGCGGGAGGGTCTGCTCGTAGCCTTGATACTGGGTGAAGCCCTGCTCACCGAGGAGGTTCCTGATGTCGTTGTCCGCCTTGGTCTGGGTGTCGCGGGCGAGGCTGCGCATCTCCTCTGGCGAGCTGAGCGCATTGATACCCTGGGCACTGGCGACGGACAGGACGTCGAGGGCGGCGCTTTGGCGGTCGACCAAAAGTGTCTTCAACTGCTCGAGCTGGTCGGTCGGCAGGTTGAGGCTCTTGAAGAGTTCGGCGTAGCGGCCGTCGAGCTGCGCGCGTTGCTGGATGGCCATCAGCCGCTTGGTCTCGGGAGAGTCAAAGCTGGCGGTTATGCTGCCGAGGAACTGGCTGGCGAGCTGGGTGAGATTGTTGAGGTTCAGTCCGCCGCGGCCCGCGTTGGCCGCACCGCTCCTCGGGGCGTTGGTGGCGGCGGTCCGGGCGCCCGGCGTGGAGCCGGCGAGGGCCAGTTCGCCCTCGAGCTGCTTGATGCGCTTGTTCAGATCCCAGATGTTCGCGCGGAGGTCCTTGCGCTCGGCGTCGAAGCGGGTGGCCGCCGCGGCCAGCTCGCGTTGTTTGGCGACATAGAGCCCGGCCATGACTCCGGCCAGCACGAGCAACGCGAGGGGGAGGAGGAGCTTTTTCATGGGTGATCGAACGGAAATTTTTTAACCACGGATTACACGGATGGCACGGATAAGAACTCAATCTCCACGGCAGTTTTTACAGGAGAAAACGGAGGCAACGGAGGGAGGTTCGAACCAAAATTCGGTTTCCTCTGTTACCTCCTTTGAGAATAGCCCGAGGCTTGGGATCCTAATCCGTGTCATCCGTGAAATCCGTGGTCAAAATCTGCTGGGATGGTGGAAGGAAAGGTAGCACGGATTTCCGGCTTTGCACGGAGATCATCGGAGCCTTGGTCCGGTTTGGAAAAGAAAAAGGGCGGACCGTTAGGTCCGCCCTGGGAAGGGATGGGTTGAGAAATGATCGCTCAGTTGCCGCGGGTGGCGCGCGTGGCGCCTGCGGCGGCACCACGCGTGTTCGGGGCGGCCGCGGCACCGGTCGTAACCGCACCGCCGGTGGCCGTCGCGGCACCGCGCTGCGGCTGCTGGGCGCCCCGGGCGCCGCCGGTGAGCTGCCCGAGGGAGGACTGAGCCTGCTGGGCCTGCTGGGTGGCTTGGAGAACCTGAAGTTGCGTGGCATTCAGCACCGAGGCTGCGGCGGTGATGTTGTTGGCGCTGATGTTGGTCACACCGCCGCCCCCGGGACCGCCCCGTCCGCCACCGCCGCCAAAACCGCCGCCGCCACCCCGGCCGCCGCCAGCGGCCGCGTTCGTGCTCGGCCCGAGGGCGGCGATGAGCGCCTCAGCCTGGTTGGCGTCGAGCGGGACACCGGCCATCGTGAGCTGCTGCTGGTAGGAGGCGACCTCCTGGCGGCGCGACAAGGTCGCTTGATAAGTCTGGTACTGGGCGTAGGCGGTGTCGCCCATCGTGGTCTTGAGCTGACTATCGATCTGGGATTGCTGCTCGGTCACGAGAGCCTGCAAGGACTGCGGGTCAGTGGCCATACCGGCGGCTTGGGCCGCGGCCATGAGGTCCTGCCGCAGATTATTGCGATTGGACATCAGGGTTGTGACGGCATCGGCCTGCTCGCCAGTCAGGCCGGCGGTCCGGAAGAAACCGGCATATTGGACGCTGATGTTGGCCTTGTCGGCGGTGGCTTGGAGCGCCATCGCCTGGGGCGTCTGGAGGATGGCCTGAAGCTGGGGGTTGTTGCCGCGTCCGCCCGGGCCGCCCGGTCCAGGTGGCTGGCCCGCTGCTCCGTTGGCGGCGACATTGTTGCCACCGCGGTTGCCGCGACCGTTGGTCGCAACGGCCTCAGCGGGGGGTGTGGCCTTGGCGAGGGCGAGCTCGGCCTCGAGCTCCTTGTTGCGCTTCTCGGCCTCGAAGGCGCGGGCGCGGGCGGCGGCCATGTCCTTCTCGCTCACCTTGGAGGTGCGGAGGCCGTTGAGCTCATCCTGTTGGCGCCAAGCGTAGGTGCCGATGCCGATGACAGCCAGAACGAGCAGCAGGATGACGAAGGTCTTGGATTTCGAGGTATTCACAGTGTTAGGCGAAAAGACGTTTCCTCAGAGGGAAAGTTACCCGGTGAAGGGATCGGTGCGGATGTTCGACTCCGAAGGCATTTTTTATGCCGCGGATTTAACGGATTTGCGGGATTCTTGGGTACGAGCGGCAGCCGAGAAATCTGTGGTCCAAAACGGATCGGTAACCATGGGCTCCGTGCTCTCAGTGCTTCTGTGTGCCAAAGGTTTGGAAACCACCATCGCGGCGGAGGCACCGCCTCCGCCCTACCCGCAATCCGTTAAATCCGCGCAATCCGCGGTTAAAACCGGATCCCGCCCTTACCGCGGCGGGAACTCGAAGTCCGCCTTGGTCTTGGTGCGCGAGAGCACGAGGTAGGCGCTGAAGGGGGTGTTGCGCTTCGACATCAGGCCCTCGATCAGGTTGGTGCGGCCGTCGTTGAGCAGGCGCTGGATCTCCTCGGCGGGGATCTCCTTCTGGCAGAGGTGGCGCTTCATCGTGAAGACGATGCGGCCGTCCTGGTCGGGTTTGCGGACGAGGAAATATTCCGGCGTTTGGAGAATCTCGCCCTTGTGCAGCTTGGCTTCGCCGAGGACAACGGCCTGCGAGAGGTCGGGCGGGGCCTTGGCCTTGCGGGCGATCGGGTTGCCGTCCTTGTCGAGCTTCGCGACGCGCGGTGGAAACTCCCAGGAGAACTTCGGGCCCTCACGCTTGAGCATGGCGCTGAACGGCCGGCCTTTCTTCGAGATGAAACCCTCGATCACGGCGGTCTTGCCCTCGGAGACGAGGGCGATGGCCATTTCGCGGGTGATGGCCTTCTGGCACATGAGGCGGCCGATGCGGAAACCCTGTTTCCAACCTTCGCCCTCGCGCTCGCGGAGGACGTGGCTCGAGCCGACTTCGCAAAGTCCGGCGCCGGTCACCGGGTCGGTCCAGTAGGGTTCGACGGTGCCGAGATCGACCTTGTCGCCGAAATCATACTGCGCGACCCACTTTCCCTTCTCCTCGTCCTTGACGAGCTTGAGCAGGGCGGAGAAACGCGCGCGGGTCTTGGCGGAGATGAAGCCGTCGATCGGGCCCACCTTGCCCGTGGTCACGAGCTCGCGCACCTCAGACTCCTCCATGCGGCGGCCGCCGATGACCTTGTAGATCATGAACTCGCCGTCCTGTGACTTGTAGCCGCGGAGCGTCTCGCGGAGCGGCTTGCCGTCGGTCGGGGAGGGGATGTCGGTCACCCGGGCGACGGAGTCGTCCTCCTCAAAGCCCTTCACGCGGTCGACGATGCCGCGGGTCGTGGCCTCGATCTCGGCCATGAACTTCTCGCGGGAGAACTTGTTGTGCTCCATCTGGCGGAGCTTGAACTCCCACTCGCCGGTCATCGCGGGCTGGGTGAGCTCCTCGGCCTTCACGGCCCCGAGGAACTGGATCAGCTGCTCGGCCTTGGCGGTCGGGATGAGTTCGCGCTGCGGCCGGTCGACATACTTCTGGTTGATCAGGCCGTCGATGGTGTCGGCGCGGGTGGCAGGCGTGCCGAGTCCGCGTTCCTTCATGGCCTCGGCGAGCTCCTCGTCATCGACGAGCTTGCCGGCGCCTTCCATGGCGGAAAGCAGCGTGGCTTCCGTATAGCGTGGCGGCGGCTTGGTGGTCTCGGCGTGCAGCTCGGCGGCGGAAGTGACGGCGCTGTTCTTGTCGGCGGCCGTGAGGGCGGGGAGGGCCTTGGCGTCGGGCTTGTCCTCGTCGTCGGTGGTCTTGCCGTAGACGGCGAGCCAGCCGGGGGCGGTGAGCACCTTGCCCTCAGTCTTGAAGTCATGGGCCGGCGCGACCGTGCTGATGCGGGTAGTGATATCGAACTCGGCGGCCGGGTAGAACGCGGCGATGAAGCGCCGGGCGATCATGTCGAAGACCTTGGCCTCCATCTCGTCGAGGTTCTTGGCCTCGTGCGCGGTGGGGATGATGGCGAAGTGATCGGAGATCTGGGCGTTGTTGAAGATGCGCTTGTTCGGCCGGAGCCAGCCCTCGGACAACACCTTGGCGGCGTGGGGGGCGAGGTGGCCGGACAGGTTCTGCAGCGTCTCCCGGCAGGTGGGGATGTAATCCTCGGGCAGCGCCCGCGAATCGGTACGCGGGTAGGTGATCATCTTGTGCCGCTCGTAGAGAGCCTGGGCGATCTGGAGCGTACGGCGGGCGGGCAGGCCGAAGCGGTTGTTGGCCTCGCGCTGGAGGGTCGTGAGATCGTAGAGGCGCGGGGCGGCGGAGGTGCTGGCCTTCTTCTCCTCGGTGACCTTGGCAACGGGTTTGCCTTGGCAGGCGGCGAGGACGGCCTCGGCCTTCGCCTGCTCCCAAATGCGGTCGATGCGGTCGAGATCGTCGTCCGCGGCCTTCTTGAAGTTGGGCCGCTGGTAAACGCCCTCGTACGGGCCGTTGGCGATCTGGAAGGTGGCGGTGACGCGCCAGTAGGGGCGGGGCTTGAAATTGCGGATCTCGAGCTCGCGGGCGTAGAGGATGGCGAGGGTGGGGGTCTGGACGCGGCCGACGGAGGCGACGTTGCCGGCGCGGGAGCCAAACATGCGCTTGGTCAGGGCCCGGGTGCCGTTGATGCCGATGAGCCAGTCGCTCTCGCTGCGGCAGCGGGCGGCGTCGGCGAGGCCTGTCATCTTGGCGCCCTCGCGGAGGTTCTTGAATGCCTCCTGGATGCCGCCGGTGGTCATGGTCTGCATCCACGCGCGCTTGGTGGGCAGCTTGCTCTTCGTGAGCTGGTAAAGGTAGGTGAAGATGAGCTCGCCCTCGCGGCCGGCGTCACAGGCGTTGATGACCTGATCGACGTCCTTCCGGGCGAGGAGTTTCTTGACGGCGTTGAAACGCTCCTTGGAGGACTCGATGGGCTTGAGGCCGAACTTGTCGGGGATGATGGGCAGCGTCTCCAGGCGCCAGAACCCGTATTTCTTCTTGTCGATGTCCTCCGGCATCTCGAGTTCCACGAGGTGGCCGAGGGCGTAGGAGATGACGTATTCGTCGTTCTCGTAGTGCTCGCCCTTCTTCGGGACCTTGCCGAGCGCGCGCGCAAGGTCGGCGGCAACGGAGGGCTTTTCGGCGATGACAAGCGACTTCATGAAGTGTCGGAGCCGTTACCGGCCGAGACGCGAAGCGCAAGAATTAGTTTTTTGGGACGTCCCGATCCGCGGAATAATTTGACCGCGGATTTAACGGATCAAACCGAATTTGGGCCCCGACCCTGAACCCAGAAAGCAGAACCCAAAACTCCGCCAGTTTGCTGGTGGCGGGTGGGGCTGGCTCGACGAGCCGGCCGCGATCAATTCCGGATTTGGTGGCACGCCGGGAGCTCAGCGAACGCCGAGGATGATTTCGAGCCACGGAACACGCAGACGACACGGAAGCCCGGATTTGTTTTACCGAAGGGTGTGAAGGTAACGAAGGATTGGGGTTTCAATCCTCGTAGACATTTGAGCGGTGGCCGCCGGCCACGACGATCACCACGACGACTTGGCCCTCAATCCGGCGCCGGCGTCCCTACTTGGACGGGGCACTGGCGGCTGGTACCGGCCCGAGGGCGTACTCCCGGAGGTAGCGGAGGAGCAGGGGCCGGTTCTGTTCGCGGTAGGCGGCGTAGTCGAGTATCACACCGTCATCGGCGTGCTCGAGCAGCACGCACGCCTCGAGCAGCCCGGCGTTGCTGAGCGTCTGGATGGCGGCGAGGGTGTCAGCCCACGGCTTGAACTTTTCCCGGTCGGCGGTCGGGGCCGCACCGGTCAGCACCGCGATCGCCCGCAGGGAATCGGTCTCCTCGGGCAGGGAATGCCGCACGGTGGACTCGGCACCAAAATGTTTTGGCCACTCCTGCCGCTGCCAGGTGGCCCGCGCCTTCACATAGAGAATCAGGAGGGGATCGTTCTGCACGTCCTGGTTGACGGTGATCTGCCCGCCGGCGGTGCCGACCGCAAGGTTGGGGAGGCCGAGTGGCGAGGGGCGCAGCGGCCGGCCGATCTTGGTCGCGAAAACCTGCAGCATTTGGCGCGGGAGCCGGTTGTAGGGTTCGGCCACCACCGCCAAGAGATACTGGTCCAGCGCCTCGTCGATGCGGCCGAGTTTCACGAGCGCATCGCCCCAATAGCGGTGGGCGGTCTCGCGGTTCGGATCGATCCCGACCGCCTTGTCGAACCAAACCAGCGCTGTCGCGTATTCGTTGCGGTTGAAGTAAACGTCTCCGATGAACAGGGCCGCGCTGTAGGACGTGGGGTCGAGCGCGAGGGCTTTTTGGTAGGCCTTGAGGGCGTCGTCAAACTTGCCTGCCGCGAAGGCCTGCTCGCCCTCCCGCATCAGCGCCTCGATGGCGGGACTGGTCGAAAACTGGGTGAGATCGCGGCCGTCGGCATCGATGGCCCGCTTCATGAGATCGAGCATGGCATCGGAAAAACCGAGGCGCTCCGACTCCCGAACGAGCTGGTAGCTGCGCTTGCGGAGATCGGTGCCGTGCTGGCTGGCACCCTCTGCGCCGGCCTGGAGATAAAGTGAATAGCCGAGCTCGAAGGTGACGCGGGCATCGTCGGCGTGGAGTTTTAGCCAGTTTTCATAGACTTCCCTGGCCTCCTCATAGCGCTGGGTCCTGCGCAGGGTGTCGCCTTCACGGATCGCCTCGGCCGTCGTCGCGGGTGCCGCGAGTACGCGTGCGACGGAGAGCAGGCCGAGCAGGAGAACGAGATGAAAGAAGGTCTTTTTCATGCGAGGCGGAGGAGGCGTGCGGTTATGGGGTTGGGGCCGCCGATTCGGTCACGGTCGGGGTGAAGGAAATGCCGAGGTTGTTTTCCGGATGGGCGCGGTCTCCGATCTGGATGCTGAAGGGTTTGTCGGGCAGGACCGCGACGGTGGGAGACTCCAGCACTTCGATGGTTCCGTCGGCCCGCGAACGTTCGAAGCGGGCGGCGAAGATCAGGCTACCATCCGGCATGCGACGGGGCGTGATGCGTACGATCACGCCATTTTTCAGCGGGAAGCTGTTCTCGTGGTCGAAGACCAGCGTGGCGCGCTCGATGTCGATTTTCTCACCGGCGGTGAGGGTCATGGCGCCCCGCACCTCGAGGCGGGCGTTCTGGACCTTGGGCACGTTAAGGCGGAGCTCGGTCTTCACCCCATTCTTGGTCAGGGTCAGGACATCGCCCTTGGCGTCGTACGCCGTGAGCTGGTAGCCCGCGAATTCCTGCTGGAGTCCGATCCAGCCCGACCGGGTGTCGGCGGCGGTGTCGGCGAGCGAGAAGTGGGTGCCGTCCTTCAACGCGATGAGCCCGGTGAACTCGACCTCGGCGCGGAGCAGGGCCGGGATCAGTCCGAGGAGCAGCAGGCGGGCGAGCAGCACGAGGGAGCGGGGGCGGAGGATCATGGCGCCGAGACCTTGAAGTTGATCCCGTTGAATTGCTGTTCCTCGGTCCCGCGGCGGATGACAAACGACGAGCCCCGGTCGGTGTTCAGCTTTGGGACCTTGCCGCTGATTTCCCCGAGAACCAGCGTGAGCGTCGTCACCGACGTGCTCGGCTCGGTGGAGATTTCCTCGGGGTTCACGTTATTGGCGAAGGGCAATTGCGTGAAGGTTTCGATGGTAACCTCGGAGTTGGGGGCGAGGTTGACCAGGGCGCCGTTGGTAAAGAGCAAGGTGACGTGCGCACCCGGGCTGGTTCGCACCGCCCGGCCCTGGCCCAGCTCCATGTTGTTCTGGAGCGCCAGATTCTCAGCGGTGCCCAGAAGGGAGGTCGTGCCTTGGCCGATGACACTGCGTACGATAATCTTTCCCGGCAGCAAGCGGGTCGGACCCTGCCGAATCACGG
Organism: uncultured Opitutia bacterium; assembly: GCA_903925425.1. Classification (GTDB taxonomy): domain Bacteria; phylum Verrucomicrobiota; class Verrucomicrobiia; order Opitutales; family Opitutaceae; genus CAIYFD01. Next base: position 9,767 of record CAIYFD010000052.1, read on the forward strand.
TGGGGGAGTCGCAGCCCGCGAATGCGCCAACGAGGCAAAGCAGCAGGCTCAGGCGAAACAGGCGCATGGGGATGGGCCGAACCTTCGGCAGAACCGGCGGATGGTTCAAGCCTGAGTCCGAGCCGACGCGGCATGAATCGCGGCTGACTCACCGAGTCAGCCCTACCTCGATCC
>CAIYFD010000053.1 GCA_903925425.1 uncultured Opitutia bacterium
CTCCAAAGCACGGTTGGCGTTCCGGGCGTACTGGGCAATCGCGCGCTGCTCGCTGTCCAGGTTGAGCACGCGCCCCATGGCCGCCGGATCGTCCTCGGGCTGGGTGAGGCGCTGGCCGCTGGACACCTGCGACTGCAGCTTCGCCTGCGAAGTGCTCAACCGCTGGATCTGCCGCACGAGGTTTTCCGACAAGGTGCTGGTGGCGATTCTCATGGGCGATGACCTGAAGGTTCTGATTTCAAATTTTAAAGGGGGTCCCTCAGTGGCCGAGTCCGTTCACCACAGTGTTCAGCAGATCGTCCACGATGGCGAAAACCCTGGACGACGCCTGGAAGGCGCGCTGGAAGCGCACGAGGTCGGCCATCTCCTCATCGAGGGAAACCCCGCTCACGCCGTCGCGCTGCGACTTCACCAGCTGGGTAATGCTGTCCTGATCGGAGGTCCGCGCATTGGCGCTGGCAAGGGCCTGGCCGAGATTGCTGACCGCCCCGGCGTAATGCTGGGCAAGCGTGCCGTCGATCGCGTCGCCCCCGGAGGTCGAGAAGACTTGGTTCGCGATGTTCGCCACCGCAACCGCGAGGGAATTGTCGCCCGCGGCACCGGTGCCGGCCTTGATGCCCGAGGCCGTAAGGCCGGCGGCCAGGCCGATACCGCCCGCGGTCAGGCCGGCGGCGTCAAAATAATCGCCCCCGGCCGCCGCCGTCGGGTTATAGGCGGCGTTGACCGAGGTGACGAGTTGCGCGGCGAGGTTGTCGAGATTGGTGCGGAGGGTCTGCACGCCGCCATCGCGGGCCGCGAGGGCACCAGCGATGGAGCCGGAGGAAAACGAAAGGGCCGTGGCGGGAACGCCGCCGGTGAGGCCCGTGCCGTTGAAGGCGACCGGACCGGTGACGGCGGCACCGGTGACAAGAACCACGTCAGCATTCGCGCCGTCGCGCATCACGACCTGGATTTGCCCGTTGGTTCCCGGGCGGGTCTCGATCGGGATCTTCGCGGCGAGTTCCTCGAGGCGGGCCTGGCGCTGGTCACGCAGGTCCACGGCGGAGCCGGGCCGCCCGATCTCCACGCGCCCGATCTGGTTATTCAGGTCGGCAATGCTGGAGAGGAGATTGTTGACTCCGGAAACGTCGCCCACGATCTGGGTATCGAGGTCGGCCTGAACCTGCCCCAGGCGGGCGTCGGCCTGCCGCAGGTTGTCCACGAGGATCTGGGATTTCTGCCGGAGGGCCTGACGTTCGCCGATGTCGGTGGGGCGCGAGGCGAGGCTCTGGAAAGAGTTGAAGAAGTCGTCGAGCGCGGCCCCGAGTCCGCCGGTGCCGCTGCCGGCACCCGAGGCGGAAGCGCCCGCACTGCCGTCCACACTCTGCCCCAGTCCGGCTTGGGCGCGCTGATAGGCGGACTGTTCGGTCGTGAAAGAAGACTGCAGCGCAAGCTCGCGCATCACCTGGCGGTCAAGGAGGCCGTCGCGCAGCTGTTGGATGCCCATGGCCTCGAGCCCGAGACTCTGCGCACCGTCGGGTGTCAGCACCGTGCCGCGGTCACCGAAGATCACCCGTTGGCGCGCGTAGGTCGTGTTATTGACGTTGGCCAGATTCTTGCCGGCGATCTCGATCGCGCGGCTCTGGGCGTTGAGCGCCATGACCGAGGAATTAAGCGTGGAAAAGAGACCTGACATGGAGAGTTTTGACTGGGAATTCCCGGTTCTCGATGGGGCGCGGGATGGATCGCAAAGTCGTAGGGCGGTGGATCAGGAAACCAGAAATCGAACTTGCATCACCCCGCCGCCTGCAGGGCCGGAGAGGGGCGGACGGTGCCGAGGGCCGACCGGCCGTCGGGCGAGTAAGTCTGGGTGAAGGAGTCGGGACGGAGGACGCGGAGCGTCTGGTGGTGGGTCTCGACGGCGCGGGCGAGAAGCAGCCGGTTGTGGCGCGAAGTGCGGCGGACGCGGTGGATGAGGACGTTGACCTCGGCGATCAGCGCCTCCAAGAGCGGGCGGACGTCGGACGGAAAGTGCGTCAGGAGCGAACGCAGCGTGGCGGACGCGGGCTCGCCGGAATCGCGGGCGGTCGCGGCCACGATTTCCTCGCGGCGGCGGCGGACCGCCTGCAGGGCCTCGGCCTGCTGCTCGATCTCGCCGCTAAGGCGGAGCACCGCCTCGGCCTCGCGCTCGAAGAGGAACTGCTGTTGCTGCTCAAACAGGTGCAGCAGGCCGCCGTAACCGGCGAGCTCCTCGCGAAGCACCTCGACGAGGGTCGTCCAGGATGGATTCATGGGTTCGCTTTCTCCGGTTGGGCCCCGCCGCCGGTGGAGGCGCGGGGCGTGAGTTGACGTTCAAGGATCTTGCCCAGACCGAGGCCGCCGCCGGCGGTGAGCTGGCTGGCGAGCGTGTCGGTCAGCATGTAGCCATACACGCTGGCGCCGGGGCCGCCGGACTCTCCGCCGAGAAGGTTACCCACGCTCTTCTCGAGAAACTGGCGGACGAGGATCGCCTCGAACTGGCCGGCGGCCGCCTTGACCTGCTCGGAGGCCGGCAGTCGCGAGATGGACCGCGGGTCACCGCCGGTGGCGATGGTCGAGGCGGCGCGGGCCGCGATGGAACTGACGGCGTCGGTGGGCATGGCTCAGTTGATGATCAGCTCGGCCTGGAGGGCGCCGGCGCGCTTGAGCGACTGGAAGATCGCCATCATGTCGCGGGCGGAAACGCCCAGCGCGTTGAGGGCGGAGGCGAGGCGCTCGATCGTCGGCGGCTCATTGAGGACGGTGAAGCCGCCCTTGGTCTCGTTGACGGCGGTCTGGGTGCTCGGGACCTGCGTGGTCTGGCCGGAATTATTGAAGGCGTTGGGCTGGCTGACGCCGACGTTGGACGAAACGGTGATGGTGAGCGCGCCGTGGGCGATGGCGACCTGGGCGATCTTCACGGTGGCCGTGGCGACGATCGTGCCGGTGCGCTCGTTGATCACGATGCGCGCAAGGGTATCGGGGATCACCTCGACCATGCCGAGGTCGGCGAGGAAGGAGACATCGCGGCCGCGGTAGTCGTCGGGCACGCGGACGCTGACGGTCGCCGCATCGGTGGCGAGGGCCAGACCGGCCCAGCGGGTGTTGATGGCGTCGGCCATGCGGGCAGCGGAGTTGAAGTCGGGATTGTGGAGGAGGAGCCGGAGCTGGTTGTCCTGCACAAAAACCGCGGGGATCTCGCGTTCGACGATGGCGCCGTTGCTGATCTGGCCCACCGTCGGGTGATTCTTCTGCACCGTGGCGCCGCCGGCACCGCCGGCACCGCCGAGGAAACCACCGATGGCGATGGCGCCCTGGGCCACGGCGTAAACGCGGCCGTCGCCGCCGAGGAGAGGGGTCTGGAGCAACACCCCACCCTGCAGGGTCTTGGCGTCGCCCATCGAGGCGACGGTGACGTCGATGCGGGCGCCGGGTTTAAGGAAGGCGCTGATGTCGGCCGTGAGCATCACGGCGGCGACATTCTTGGCCTTGATGTCGGAAGCGGCGACGCTGATGCCGTAACGTTGGAGGGTGTTGGCAACGGCGCGGAGCGTGGAGGCGGCGTTGCTGTCACCATCCCCCGCGAGGCCGACCACGAGACCGTAGCCGACGAGCTGGTTGTCGCGCCCGCCCTCGACGAGGGCGAGGTCCTTGACGCGGGC
>CAIYFD010000054.1 GCA_903925425.1 uncultured Opitutia bacterium
CGCTTAGCTCAGCCTTCGGCTCGGACGCCTAGCTCAGTTGGTTAGAGCATCTCGCTTACACCGAGAGGGTCGGGGGTTCGAGTCCCTCGGCGTCTAGCCGGGGGTCGCTGCCGAAGATTTTCTCCATACTTAATCCATGCGTCATACGATCTCAGTCCTTGTTGAGAACAAGTTCGGTGTCCTCGCGCGCGTTGCCGGGATGATCTCCGGCCGCGGCTTCAACATCGACTCCCTCAATGTCGCCCCGACACACGACGCCTCTCTCTCCCGCATCACCATCGTCCTCAAGGGCGACGATGCCGCGCTCGAGCTCTGCCACAAACAGCTCCGCAAGCTGGTGAACGTGGTGGACGTGGCCGACTTCAAGGAGGGCCAGGCGGTGCTCCGCGAGCTCGCCCTCGTAAAAGTCCGCGCCGATTCCGGCACCCGCGCCGAGATCGTCCAGATCGCCGACATCTTCCGGGCCAAGATCGTGAACCTCGCGCCGACCGAGGTCATCATCGAGGTCACCGGCGACGACGAGAAGCTCAATGCCTTCCTCGGTCTGCTCGAACCCTTCGGCGTCCTCGAACTCGCCCGCACGGGTCGCCTCGCGCTGAAACGCTGACGCGTTGCGAGGCAGTTGAAGTGGTAAGTTGAAGTTTAAGAAACCAAACTTGCCGCCTCGACCTCTCGCCTTCCTTTAACTTCAACTTTCCACTTAAACTTATTTTATGCCTGCCAAAGTCTACACCGACAAGGATGCCAACCTCGGCACCTTCAAAAACAAAACGCTCGCCGTACTCGGCTACGGTTCCCAGGGCCACGCCCACGCGCTGAATCTCAAGGACAGCGGGTGCGAGGTCATCATCGGCCTCTATCCGGGCTCGAAGTCCAAACCGGTCGCCGAGCAGCACGGCTTCAAGGTCTACGAAACCGGCGAGGCCGTGCGCCGCGCCGATGTCATCATGGTCGGCCTGCCTGACATGAAGCAGGCGGACTGCTACATCAAGGACATCCAGCCCAACCTCGCCAAGGGCAAGACGCTGATCTTCAGCCACGGTCTCTCCGTCCACTTCAAGCTGATCAAGCTGCACAAGGACATCGACTGCATCATGGTCGCCCCGAAGGGCCCCGGCCACATGGTCCGCCGCCTCTACAACGAGGGCAAGGGCATGCCTGCCCTCATCGCGATCGCCCAGGACAAGTCCAAGAAGGCGAAGCAGACCGCGCTGGCTTGGGCCCGCGGCATCGGCTCGACCCGCGCCGGCGTCCTCCAGACCACCTTCAAGGAGGAGACCGAGACCGATCTCTTCGGCGAGCAGGCCGTCCTCTGCGGCGGCGCCAGCGCGCTGGTGCAGGCGGGCTTCGAGACCCTCGTCGAGGCCGGTTACCAGCCCGAGATGGCCTACTTCGAGTGCCTCCACGAGCTGAAGCTCATTTGTGACCTCATGTACGAGAGCGGTATCGCCGGCATGCGCTTCTCCATCTCCGAGACCGCCAAATATGGCGACATCACCCGCGGCCCCCGCGTCGTGAACAAGGCCACCAAGGCCGAGATGAAGAAGATCCTGAAGGAGATCCAGAGCGGCCAGTTCACCAAGGAGTGGGTCCGCGAGTACAAGGGCGGCCTGAAGAAGTACAAGGCGCTCCTCCTCAAGGGTGAAAAGCACCCGATCGAGAAGACCGGCAAGTACCTCCGCAGCATGATGCCCTGGATGAAAAAGAAGAACCTCAAGGGCGTGCAGGCCAGTTACTGATCCGTTCCCACGGCTTGTTTTCTTTGGCGCTGCCGGGCTTGTCTCGCCAGCGCCAATTTTTTTTCGCCCTTCCCACCTCCGCCGTACTCGCTGCCGCCGTGAAAAAGATCGTTCTCGCCACCCGGAAAAGCCCGCTCGCGCTTGCGCAGACGGAAATGACCGCCGCGCACCTCCGGGCCAGCCTCGGGGTTGAGACCGAGCTGCTCAAGATCGTCACCACGGGCGACCAGCAGTCGGCGTGGTCGCTTGAGCAGAAGGGCGGCAAGGGCCTTTTCACCAGCGAGCTCGAGCAGGCCCTGCTCCGGGGCGAGGCCACGATCGCGGTCCACAGCACCAAGGATCTCCCGGGCGAGATGCCTGCGGGTTTGGCCATCGCAGGTTACCTGCCGCGCGCCGACCCGCACGATGTGCTGGTGGTGCGCGAGGGCGTGACCGTGCCCAAGACCATCGCCACCGGCAGCCCGCGCCGCCGGATGCAGATCGCCCGACTTTTCCCCAACGTCGCCTTCACGGAGATCCGTGGCAACGTCGACACCCGCCTGAAAAAGATCGCCGAGCAGGGCGTGGCGGATGCCACGATCCTCGCCGCCGCCGGGCTCGCCCGGCTCGGCATCGCGGCGTGGCCCGGTCTCGAGTTCCGGCCCGTCGACTTCTTCCGCATGGTGCCCGCGGTCGGGCAGGGCGCCGTCGGCATCCAGTGCCGCACCGACGACGCCACGTGGCTCGCGCCGGTCTTTGACGCCGCCACAGCCCGCGCGGTGAACGTCGAGCGGGCTTTTCAAAACGCGCTGGGTGGCGGCTGCCATACCGCCTTTGGCGCCTTCGCTTCCGGCGACCTGTTCCATTTCTTCCACGAGCAGACCGGCGTGCGCATCTTCCCGCTGACCGCGGCGGACTACGCCGATCCGGTCGCCATGTCCGCCCGCGTGCTCGCGGCGCTGGGCCTCAAGTAAACACCTTCCTTCCATGTCCAAATCCTCCCCGCTTTCCGGCCGCCGTGTCGCCGTCACCCGCGCCAGCGACCAGGCCTCCGAGCTTGGCGCCATGCTGTCCCAGCTCGGCGCCGAGGTGATCGAGCTCCCGCTGATCAAGGTCTCGAAGGACATCTCCCTTGAACTGCTGGCGGACGTGATGCTCGAGCTCGGCAGTTACGACTGGATCGTGTTCACGAGCGCCAACGGTGTGCGTCATTTCTTTGATGAATTCCGGCGGGTGTTCGACGACATCCGTTCGCTCGGCCTGCTCCGCATCGCCTGCGTCGGCGACGCCACCGCCCGCGCCATCAAGGCCATGCATCTCAAGGTGGAATGCCAGCCGCCGGTGTCCACGGCCGAGGCGCTGGCGGATGCCCTCATCGCGACCGGGAGCCTCGACAGCGGCAAGGTGCTCGTCATCACGGGCAACCTGAATCGCGAAATCCTCGTGAAGAAACTCGAGGAAGCGCGCGCCATCGTGGACCAGCTCCAGGTCTACAAGACCGAGACCAACGACCTCTCCGCCGAGCCGGCCGCGGCGGATTTCCGCGCGCGCGGCGCCGACGCCATTCTTTTTGCGAGTTCGTCCGCCGCGCAGTCGTATGCCGAGCAGACGACCGCAATCCGGCTGGCCACGGGAGCGAAACGGCCGCTGGCGGGCAGCATCGGGCCGCAGACCAGCGACACCATGCGCAAGAATCAGCTCGCCGTGGATTTCGAGGCCAAAGCCCCCGGCCTTGAATCGTTGATCGAGGCACTGGTGAAGGCACTGAAGTCCTGAGCGGCAGGCCGGCTCTGCCGGCGAACGCTCAACGCTCAACATTCAACGCTGAACGCTCAAGTAGAGCAGGGAGGATCATCGCCGGGTGAGGGCACCCGGCCTACATCCGATCTCGATATCCTGTAGTCCGGGTGCCCTCAGCCGGAATTTCCGGTTCTTGAGCGTTGAGAGTTAAGCGTTGAGCGTTGAACGTTGTCCCGAATCAGTGGTTGGTATCTTACGCGCATGAAAGTTCCCTTCCTCGATCTCTCGCTGCAGCATCGCGCGCTGCGCGAACCGGCGCTCGCGGCCCTGACCGCCACCTACGACGCCAACCGCTTCTGCCTCGGGAAGGACGTCGAGGACTTCGAGCGTAACTTCGGCGCCGCGCTGGGCTACCCGCGCGTGCTCGGCATGAACAGCGGCACCGCCCCGCTGCACGTCGCCTGCATGGTCGCCGGCCTCAAGCCCGGCGACGAGGTCATCACCACGCCGTTCACCTTCATCTCGTCCGCCTGGGGGATCAGCTACACCGGGGCCCGGCCGGTCTTCGCCGACATCGAGGAGGGCACGTTCAACCTCGACCCGGCCCGACTCGAATCCGCGCTCACCCCCCGCACCAAGGCCATCATCGTGGTCCATCTCTTCGGCCAGCCGGCACGGATGGACGAGATCATGGACTTTGCCGTGCGCCACAACCTGTTCGTGATCGAGGACTGCGCGCAGGCCGTCGGTGCGAAATACCGCGGCACGCCGGTCGGCCTGCTCGGCGACGCCGGCACCTTTAGCTTTTATCCCACCAAGAACCTGGGCGGCTGCGGCGAGGGCGGCGCTTTTACCTCACGCCGGGAGGAAATCCAGAGCCAGGCCCGGCAAATCCGCGTGCATGGCTCTGATCGGCGGTATTACCACGACATTATCGGCGGCAATTTCCGCATGGACGGCTTCCAGGGCGCGCTGCTCAACGTGAAGCTGCCGTTTCTCGCCGCGTGGACGGCCCGCCGTCAGGCCATCGCCGCGCGCTACCGCGCCGGGATCAAGTTGGCCGATCTCCGCCTGCCGGCCCAACCCGACTACGGCCAGTCGGTCTATCATCAATTCACGCTGCTGCACCCGCGCCGTGACGCCCTGCGCGAGCACCTCGCGAAGCACGAGGTGGGCTCCGACTTGATCTATCCGGTGCCGCTGCACCTCCAGCAATGCTATGCCGGCCTGAACTATGGCGAGGGTTCATTCCCCGTCGCCGAGCGCGCCGGTCGCACCTGCCTCAGCCTGCCGATCTTCCCCGAGCTGACCGACGCGCAGGTCGATCAGGTGATCGCGACGGTGAATTCGTTTTGAGGGCGAACCCAAGACGGGAGCCTTTTTAACCACGGATTTCACGGATGACACGGATTATGCCCGATCCAGAATGATCCGAGGCCTGCAGCTTTTCCGATTTCCTATCCGTGCAATCCGTGAAATCCGTGGTTAAAACTCTCCGATGATCGACGGCATACGCATCAAGGTCTGCGGGCTGACCTCGCTGGTGGACGCGGAATTCGCGGACCAGTGCGGCGTCGATTGCCTTGGGTTCATCCTGCACCCGCAGTCACCGCGGTACGTGACGCTGGCGCAGTATGCGGCGATGGCGCCTCTCCTGCCTGATCGCCGCAAGGTGGCGGTATCGGTCGAGCCAACGCCGGCCGACTTCGGCTCGATGCAGGCAGCCGGCTTCGATTTCTTCCAAGTGCACGCCCGTCACGACACTCCACTCGCGAAAGTGCAGTCCTGGTCGAAGCTCGTTGGACCTGATCGCCTATGGCTGGCGCCCAAGCTGCCGCCCGGGATCGATGTCCCGCCGACCTGGCTGCCGCTCGCGCAGCACATCCTGCTCGACACCTTTCATGCCGCGGGTTTCGGCGGATCCGGAAAAACCGGTGATTGGCCAAAATTCGTGCGCCATCGGGAGAATCATCCCGGGACGACCTGGATTCTGGCCGGCGGGCTCAACCCCGCGAATATCGGCGATGCCCTGCGGGCCACCGGCGCGAAGTTCATCGACGTGAACAGCGGCGTGGAGTCGGCTCCCGGCGTGAAGGATCACGCCCTGCTCAAGCAGTTCGTCACCGCGGTCCACGAGGCGGCGCCGCCGGCCTGACTGTCTACGCCGGTTGCTCGATTCCGAGCAGCTGCCGTTTGATCTTTTCCCCAAAGGCAAAGCCGGTCAGCGAGCCGTCGGCACCGATCACGCGGTGACAGGGCACGATGACGCAGACCGGGTTGGCGCCATTGGCGCGGCCGACGGCGCGGGCGGCGCCGGCGCGGCCGAGGGCTGTGGCGATCTCGCCGTAGCTGGCCGTTGCGCCGCAGGGAATTTTGCGCAGCGCGGACCACACCTCCTGCTGGAACGGCGTGCCGGCGGCGGCGAGGCGAACGGTGAACGCGCGGCGCTTGCCGGCGAAGTACTCTTCAAGTTCGCGTCGTACCTTGGACAACGCCTCCGCATCCCGGATAAAGCCCTGGGCGTCGACGCGCTGCTTGAGTGCCGCGAGCGAACCGAAGGCGGTCGCGACCAGCGCCCCGTTGGCGTCGACCGCGGCGGAAAACGCACCGCAGAAAGTGGGGAAGGTGTCGTAACGGAGGGTCATGCCGGTAGGCGATTCTGCTAGTGCCACAGGTGGGCGGTGGCGAGGCTGCAATCGGGCGAGAAGCCGGCCAGCAGGCGCTCGGTCGCGCCCACGTCGGGTCGCGCGACGAGCCGCCGCAACGCCTGCAGCCGCCGTCCGGATTCCTTCGCTGCAATTCGCGGCGGAGAAATGGGGAGTTGGTGAATGAGCACCTCGACCTGCGGTGCCGCGACCCGTTTGCCGGGGCGAAGGGCCCAACTACCAATTGCCAACGACCAAATCCCCCGCGATCATCGCGGTATGATCTACGAAACCCTCCGCGCCGATATCATCATCGCCATGAAGTCGGGCGACAAGAGCACCGTTACCATCCTCCGTACGGCGGATGCGGCGATCAAACGCGCCGAGATGGACACCAACAAGCCGATCGATGACGGGCTGACCATCAATACGCTGCGCAAGGCCGTGAAGAACCTCATCGATGCGAAGGCCGAATTCGCCAAGGGCGGCCGCGCCGACCTCGTCGCTGCCAACGAGTCGGAGATCAAGATCTTGGAGAAGTACCTGCCGGCCGGCCTCGACGCGGCCAAGCTCGAGGCGTTGATCACCGAGGCGATCCAAGCCACCGGCGCGCAGTCGAAGAAGGAAATGGGCAAGGTCATCGGTGCGTTGAAGCAGCATCCGGAGGCGCCGTTGATCGATTTCGGGGCCGTCAGCAAACTCGTGCAGGCGCGTCTTCCGTAACGGCTCTGTCATTTGGCGGGAATATATTTGTCATTTCGGACCAGCCAGGGGGAGGCTGCGCCACGATGAAAACCCCGACACCCCGGTTCTTACTCCTGCTCCTGTTGGCTGCTTTGGCGCCAGCTTCAGTCTGCTACGCCCAGCGTGGCGGCGGCGGTGGTGGAGGTGGCCGCGGCGGTGGCGGGGGGCGGTCGGGGGGCGGCGGACCCGCTGAGACCGAGCCAGGCCTGAAGCTGCTGAACAGCCCGAACTGGGTTTTCCCCTTTGAACTGGCGAAGGCCGGCACGACCGGCACGGCGGAAATCAGCTACTTTGTCGACGCCACCGGCAAGACGATCACCCTCAAGGTGGTGAAAGCGACCAAGCCGGAATTCGGCCTGGCGGCCATTGCGGTGCTGGAGCAGGCGAGATACTCGCCGGCCATCAACGACAAGACCCAGAAACCCGAGAAGTCCACGCAGCAGAACATCACGCTGCCCTTCAACAAGGAGAAGATCGACACCGAGGCGCTCGAGATGCTGGCGAAGCCCGACGGGGTCCTGTTCAGCGTCTCGGAGCTCGACTCCAAAAGCATCACACCCGTGGGGCCGACCCCGCACCCGGTTTTCCCGGAAAAGCTGGAAAAGAAGAAAATCGCCACTGGCGAGGCCAAGATCGAGATCATCGTCGACAAGAACGGCGTCGTGCGTGCCCCGCGCATTGTCTCGGCCTCGGAGCCGGAGTTCGGCTGGTCGGCCGCCACGATGGCGCTGACCTACCAGTTCTCCAAGCCGATGAAGGGCGGGAAAGCCGTCGCCGTGAAACTTATCTTGCCGTTCAAGTTTGATCTGGCGGAAGCCACGGCCGCTGCTGCTGCCGCGGTTCCGGCCGCACCAACCGCACCGGCCGCCGCAACGGCGGCTCCCGCGAAGAAGTAACCGGCGGCAACGAGCCCATTTTTCGGCGGCGCCCGCACGGCGCCGCCTTTTTTGCGCCTACATCCCCGGAAAACCGCCGCGGCCCTTCATCGCCTCCATTTGGCGCATCATCTTCTTCGCGCCACCGCCCTTCATCATCTTCATCATTTTCTGCATCTGCTGGAATTGCTTCAGCAGCTGGTTGACCTCGACGATCTTCACGCCCGCGCCGTTGGCGATGCGCTGGCGGCGATTGCCGTTCAGAATGTCAGGCTTGCGGCGTTCCTGCAGCGTCATCGACTTGATGATCGCCTCGGTGCGGGCCATCTGCCGGTCGGCGCCGTCGGGCAGCTGCACGCCGCTCATCCCGGGCATCATGCCGAGGATGCTCTGCATGGAACCGAGCTTCTTCACCTGCTGCATCTGCGCAAGGAAGTCCTCCAGATTGAAGTCCGCCTTGCGCATCTTCTCGGCCATGCGCTCCGCGTCCTTCTGGTCGATCGTCTCCTGCGCCTTCTCCACCAGCGTGACCACATCGCCCATGCCGAGGATGCGCGAGGCGAGCCGGTCGGGATAAAAGGTCTCGAAGTCCGCGGTCTTTTCGCCGGTACCGACAAACTTGATCGGCACGCCGGTGATGGCCTTGATCGAGAGGGCGGCGCCGCCGCGCGCGTCACCGTCGAGCTTGGTGAGGATCAAGCCGGTGAGCTGGAGCGCCTCGTGGAAGGCCTTGGCGACATTGACCGCCTCTTGACCGAGGGCGCCGTCGGCGACGAGCAGCACTTCGTCAGGCTGCACCATTTCGCGGAGGCGCTTCACCTCCGCGATCAGGTCCTGGTCGATCTGGAGGCGCCCGGCCGTGTCGAAGATGATGCAGTCGTTGCCCGCGGCCTGGGCGGCGGCGAGGGCGGCGACCCCGATGGCCGTCACGTCGCGCGACGTCCGGTCCGCGTAAAACTCCAGCTCCTCCTGCTTCGCGAGGATCTCGAGCTGGTCGATGGCCGCGGGACGGTGGATGTCGCACGCCACGACCAGGGGCCGGTATCCCCGCTTTTTCAGCAGCTTGCCGAGCTTGGCGGTCGAGGTCGTCTTGCCGGAGCCATGGAGGCCGACCATCAGGATCCGCAGGGGCCGCGCCGCCGCGAGCGTGGTGGCGCCCTCACCGAGCAGGCGCACGAGTTCGTCATGGATGATTTTGACGACTTGCTGGCCGGGCGTGACCGAGTTGATGACCTCCTGGCCCGCGCACTGGGCCTGCACGCGCTCAACGAACTCACGGGCGACCTTGAAATGGACGTCGGCGGCAAGGAGGGCGGTGCGCACCTCCTGCAGGGCCCCGGCCATGTTCTCCTCGCTCAGCCTGCCGACACCGCGAAGGTTGCGCAGCGCTGAGGTGAGCTTCTCGGTGAGGGATTCGAACATGGAGCGGCCAGTGAAACCGCCGTTCCCCGCAATTCCACGCTAAAGTGGCGACCCCGTGGTCGCCTTTCCCAACCGGTCAGAAGGTATTCAGCTCGAAATGGGCGTCGGACTTGCCGGAGACCTTCGGGGCGGCCGGCGGGCGCGACCGGACCGGCAGCACGGGCGACTTGCTGGCGCCCGCGCGCGGCGGGGCGGCCTTGTCAATCGAGCGGCACCCGCCGATCATGGGTTCGCCCGGCCGGCCCTTGACATCATTCCGGCGTTTTCCGCCAGCGTTCGAGAGGAGATCGCCGACCACGGTGCTGACATTTCCGACCTGGTTGCCCAGTTCCGCCGCGGCCGCGGCGGATTCCTCGGCCGTGGCCGCGTTCTGTTGGACGACGCGATCCAGCTCGCTGACCGCCGCGTTCAGTTGCCCGAGACCGGTGCTCTGCTCGGTGGACGCAATCGCGATCTCCGCGACAATGGCATCAAGCTGCCGGATCTGCTGCTGGATGGTTTCAAAATTACGGGCCACCTCGGAGCTGATCTCGACACCTTGGCGGCTGCGGTTGGCCGAATCCTCGATCTTGGCGGCGGTCTCCTTGGCGGCCTGCGCGGAGCGCTGGGCTAGGGCACGGACTTCGCCGGCGACAACCGCGAAACCGGCCCCGGCTTCCCCGGCGCGGGCGGCCTCGACCGCGGCATTGAGGGCCAGAATGTTGGTCTGAAAAGCAATCTCATCGATCGTCTTCAGGATCTTGGTGATGTCATCGCTCGCGGCCTTGATTCCCGCCATCGCGGTTTGCATGTCTTGCATGCGGCCGGCGCCCGTGTCGGCTGTGGTGCGCGCCACGGCGGAGATCTTTTTGGCTTCGCCGGCGGCCTCGGCATTGCGCCGGGTCATGCTCGAGATCTCCTCCAGCGAGGCCGCGGTCTCCTCCAGCGAAGAAGCTTGGTGGCTGGCTCCTTCCGCCAAGCTTTGGGCCGAACTTTGGATCTGCCGGGCAAACTGGGTGTTGTTGCTGCTGGTCGAGATCAGGGTTTCGCTGGCCAGCAGGAGCTGCCCCAGGATGCTGCGGATCAACAGCACCCCGAAGGCGACCAGCGCGAATAGACCGAGGCCGGCTCCAATCCAAAGGCGAACCACAAAGGACCGGTTGGCCTTCGCCTCGGCGGCGTTGGACTCGGTGGCGACGTTGGCAAGCTCGTCGGAAATCCGGCCCAGGCTTTCCTCCAGGGCGCTGAAGGTCTCAACGAACTTGGGGAAATCAGCCTGGGCGGCCTGGGAATCCCGCGCGGAAAGTCTCACGATGTTTTCCGCGCTTTCGAGGTACCGCGTCACTTGCTCACCGCTGGCCGTGAGATTCTTGAGGATTTCCGGTGGCAGCGGCGTTCCCCGGGTTTCGGCGAGCGCCTCACGGAACTTCTTGCCGTGAATGGCCAGCTCACCGGTCGCGGCGATCCCGGCCGCCTGATCATTGTTTTTTGCGGCAAGCAGGGCCGATAGCACATCCGCCCGGATGGCATCGTGCATCATGTCGGCTTCACCATGGGAGGCCAAAGCGGTTGCCGTCGTCGTCATTTCGTTGGCGCGCGTGATGACCCCGGAAAAGGAGAAATGAACCGTGGTTAAAACTACGACCTGGATGGTCACAGCTAGGCTCAACAGGAGAGAGATCTTATGGTGGACGGTGAGTCTCATGGGGCGGTGGAGGGTCAGGAAACGGATGTGAATTGAACCGACTCATCGGCACCCGGGGCGAACAATGGAGCTGAAACTGCAGAATCTCGGTGCTCGGGCCCGGTATTCCACCTGCCAACTTCATCCTCGTAAACCAGCGGCCTTTGGCGGATAAACGCCGCCCCTATGAACCCTGTTCTCAAGCTCTTGATCGAAGGCGGCAGCCTCACGACCGGCCAACTGGCCCAGGTCGCGGGGATGACCGAACCCGAGGTTAATCAGCACCTGGAACAGTTGAAGAAGGAGAAAATCTTCCTCGGCTGGCGTCCGGTGCTCGATCTTTCGCACGAGGCCGCCGCCGGTGCCGTCGTGCGCGCCGTCATCGAGGTCAAGATCACCCCGGAGCGCGGGGGCGGGTTCAACCGGTTGGCGTCGCGCCTCGCGCGCTTCGACGAGGTCGAGTCCTGCTACCTGATGTCGGGCGGCTACGACCTGCTGGTCTTCGTCAAGGGGCCGTCCCTCCAGAAGGTGGCCTCCTTCGTGTCGGAGAAGCTCTCAACGATCGAGGGCGTCCTCTCGACCTCCACGCATTTCATGCTGCGTTGCTACAAGGATCAGGGGTTTCTCCTGGACCAGGGCGATGCGAACACCTCCCGCCTGAACGTCGCGCCCTGACGCGCCCGCAGCCATGAACAACGACCCCAAACATTGGGTGGCGCGCCATGTGGCGGCACTGCCCAAGAGCGGCATCCGCGACTTCTTCGAGCTCGTCGCGAAAATGAAGGGACAGGACGTGATCTCGCTCGGCGTGGGTGAGCCCGACTTCGTCACCCCGTGGCACATCCGCGAGTCGGCGATCTTCGCCCTCGAGCGCGGGAAAACCTACTACACCTCCAACCTCGGCCTGATCGAGCTGCGCCGCGAGATCTCCAAGTACGTCGCCACGCATTTTAACGTGGAGTACCGGCCGGATGACCAGGTGATCGTGACCGTCGGCGTCTCTGAGGCACTCGACCTCGCCCTGCGCGCCCTCTGCAACCCGGGCGACAAGGTGATGTTTCACCAGCCGTGCTACGTCTCCTACCATCCGAGCATCGCGCTGACCCACGGCGTGGGGATTGCGGTGCCGACGTATGCGAAGGACAACTTTGCGCTCACGGCCGAGGCCCTGCGCGCCGCGTGGCAGCCGGGCGCCAAGGTCCTCATGCTCAACCTCCCGTGCAATCCCACGGGTGGCACCTGCAGCCGCGAGCAGTTGGACAAGATCGCCGCGTTCTGCATCGAAAAGGACCTGATCGTCCTCAGCGATGAAATCTACTCCGAGCTCACGTTCGACGGCGTGCACACCAGCATCGCCAGCCTGCCGGGCATGGTCGAGCGCACGATTTTCCTGCACGGCTTCTCGAAGGCCTTCGCGATGACCGGCTGGCGCATCGGTTACGCGTGCGGGCCGGCTCTACTCATCGACGCCATGATGAAAGTGCACCAGTACACGATGCTGTGCGCGTCCATCATCGCCCAGGAGGCCGCCCTCGAGGCCTTGCTCCGCGGGTGGGACGACGTGCTGCGCATGCGCGAGCAATATCATCGGCGCCGCGACCTCATCGTCCGCCGTTTCAACGAGGTTGGCCTCAAGTGCCACTCGCCGCGCGGCTCGTTTTACGCGTTCCCGGACGTCACTGCCACGGGCCTGACGGAGAAGGAATTCGCGGTCGGCCTGCTCGAGAAGGAAAAGGTCGCGGTCGTCCCCGGCATCGCCTTCGGCGACAACGGCGCGGGTCACGTCCGGGCCTGCTTCGCCACCAGTTACGAGCAGCTCATCGTCGCTTGCGACCGGATCGAGCGGTTCATCGGCGGCGCCAAAGGCACCAAGGCCTGATTTTTGCAGGCGGCCACGGAGAAGAGACATTCTCCGGACTCGGTTTGCTCAGTTTCCTCGTGTAAGAACCCATCACTCATGAATCGTACTGTCGCCATCGTTGGCCGGCCCAATGTCGGCAAGAGCCGGCTCTTCAACCGGCTCGCGCGGAAGCGCATCTCGATCGTGCACGACCAGCCCGGCGTGACGCGTGACGTGCTGTCCGCGGAGATCACTGAGGGCAGCTTCACCCTGCTCGACACCGGCGGCCTCGGCTACAAGGGCATCGACACGCCGACCGCGCTGACGGCGGCTTCGGAGGAGCAGGTGGGTTTCGCCATCGCGACCGCGGCGGTGATTCTCTTCGTGATCGACGGCCTGGAGGGACTCACGGGGCTCGACGAGCTGATTGCGACCCGGCTGCGCCGAAGCAAGAAGCACGTGCTGCTGGTGGTGAACAAGGCCGACTTCAATGACGACAAGGTGAACCTCGACGAGGCTTACCGGCTCGGCTTCGGCGAACCCATCCGGATTTCCGCCGAGCACGGGAACGGGGAAGAGGATTTACGCACCGCCATTCTGGCGAAACTCGGTCCGGCGGCAGAGGTGTCAACCGGGACGAAAACCGCCGCGGATCCGCTCTGCTTCTGCTTCATTGGCCGGCCCAACGTCGGCAAGTCGTCGCTTGGCAACCGGCTGCTCCAAAGCGACCGCCTGATCGTCAGCCCCGTCCCGGGCACGACCCGCGACGCCGTCGAGCTGCCCTTCGAGTTCAAGGGTCGCAACGGGAAGATGTATCCTTTCCGCCTGATCGACACCGCCGGCATCAAGGCCGCGACGAAGCTGGCCTCGCCGATCGAGTATTTCTCCCGGCTGCGGTCGCTCGACGCGATCCAGCGCGCCGACGTGGTTTTCCTCGTGCTCGACTCGATGGAGGGCGTGACGCAGCAGGACAAGGCGATCGCCGGCGAGGCGCTGAAGGAGCGCAAGCCGATCGTGATCGTCGTGAACAAGTGGGACCTCGTGAAGGCCGCCTTCAAGAATCAGAAGGGCTTTGCACCGTACAAGAGCGAGCGCGACTACCGCGAGAAGTACGAGAAGGCGCTGTTCGACAAACTTTACTTCAGCCCGGGCTCGCCCGTGATCTTTGCCTCGGCTGTCAGCGGTCAGGACATCGACCGCATGCTCAATGCCGCGGTGCAGCTTAACCGCACCCTCGACAAGAAACTGCCCACGGCGAAGTTGAACCAGATCCTCGGCTATCTCGCCGAACGCACCCCGCCGCCCGCCATCGCCGGCCGCCGCTTCCGCGTCTATTACGCGACGCAGACCGGGACCCGTCCTTTCCGGATCAAGCTGTTCTGCAACCGCGAGGAGAAACTCACCGAACAATACCGCCGCTACCTCGAGTCGGGGGTGGTGAAGGAATTCGGCCTCGATGGTTGTCCCGTCTATTTCGACCTCGTCGGCAAAGTCCGCGACGAAGCCCGCGGCAGCCGCGGCGGCGGCAACGCCTCGGCCGAATATCGCGACGAGCACGGCACCCGGGAAACCGGAACCATCGAGGATTGAGGGCAGGGCGCGTTCGCCCAACGCGCCGGTTGGTAACTGCGATTCCGCCCGTTGACATCCAGCGGCGGGCGAAACGTGATGCGGGCATGTCTCGCCTGCGGATCGTTTTTCTCGGTTCCGATGCCATCGCGCTGCCACTCCTTGAGTGGCTGGCGGGAGCTGGAGCGCCGACGGTCGAGATCGTAGCCGTCTTCACCCAACCGGATCGCGCGGTGGGTCGCGGCCAGAAGGTCGTGTCCAACGCGATCAAGAGCTGGGCGCTGGCGCGCGGGCTCCCCGTGCACCAGCCGGAGAAAATCACCCCGGAAATCCTCGGCCAGTTTGCCGCGCTGAAGCCCGATCTCGGGCTGATCATGGCCTACGGCCACATTCTGCGCGACGACTTCATCGGCCTGCCGCGCCTCGGCACACTGAATCTGCACACCTCGCTGCTCCCCAAGTACCGCGGCGCCTCGCCGATCCAGACCGCCATCGCGAATGGTGAGACCGAGACCGGTGTGAGCCTGATGCGGATTGTCCGGGAACTCGACGCCGGTCCGGTCGCGGCGGTTGAGCGCGTGATCGTCGGGCCGCTCGATACGGCCATGGACGTTGAGGCCAAGCTGGCGGCGGCCTGCGTTCCCCTGGTGGCCCGCACGCTGCCCAGCCTGGCGGCCGGTACACTGAACTTCACGGCCCAGGACCGCGCGGCCGCGACCTTCTGCCGAAAGCTGGAAAAGACCGATGGCTCTCTCGATTTCGCCGTCCCGGCCTCCGTGCTGGCCGCGCGCATCAACGGGCTCTTCCCGTGGCCTGGTTGCACCCTCGAACTCAATGGTCAGACCGTGAAACTCGGCCAGGCCGACGCCGCGCTGCCGGCGGCAACATTTCATCTATTAGGTGAAATATCGGCCACGCCGGGGACCGTCCTTGGCGCCGATGCCGACGGGGTCCTCGTGGCAACCGGGCAGGGGATGCTGCGGTTGCGGCGCCTGCAGCGGCCGGGCGGGAAGATGCTCGCGGCGGCGGAGTTCCTGCGCGGATTTCCGATCCCGGCCGGGACGGTCATCGCCGCGCGGCCGATGGCGGCTCTGGTCGCAGACGCGCCGTTCCGGCGCTGACTCGCTGCTTGTTTTCGCGGGCCTGATTCGCAAGCTGGCCGTCATGTCGTTTCTCCGCTGGATCCTGCCCGCCGCCCTGACGCTCGCGTCGGCGTTCGCGCAGGGATCCGTCTCCGCCATGGATTTCGCGAACCTGAAGGAGGACATGCGCGGGCTGACCCAGAAGCTGAACGAGGTTTCCCTCCGCGTGGAGCAGCTTGAGCGCGAGAACGCCAATCTGCGCAGTCAGATCGTGGCGACCGGCGAGACCAAGGTGACGATGAACCAGATGACCCAGGCCTTGGCCGAGTTGAAGCAAACGGTGCAGGCGGCCGCCACCAGCCAGCGCACCGAGATTCTCCAGACGGTGGCCATGCAACTCGAGAAACTCGCCAATCAAACCAACGCCGCGCTCGACGCCTTGGCGAAGAACCAAGCCACGCGTCCGCCGGTGCAGACGGCCTTCTCCGACAGCTACCCGAAGGAAGGGGTCAGCTACACCGTGCAGAAGGGCGACACGTTCGACGGCATCATCCAGAAAACCGGCGCCCGCCGGCAGGACGTGGTCAACGCCAACAAGCTCGCGGATCCGTCGCGCATCCAAGTCGGGCAGACCCTTTTCATTCCCAGCCCACCGATTCCGGTGATTAAATAATTTCCATGGCAGTTCCCAAATCCCGTCTCGGCCGCGGACTCGGCGGCCTGATCGCCGCCGGCAAGTCCGCCGCTCCCGCCACCTCCGCTCCCTCCGCTCCGACATCGGCTCCGGCCATCGGGGCACCCGGCTACGAGGAGATCAGCGTGCACCTGATCGAGCCCAGCCCGTATCAGGCGCGCCGCGAGATTCCCGCGGAGCAGTTGAATGAACTCGCGGAGAGCATCCGCGCCGAGGGTTTGCTCCAGCCGATCGTGGTGCGCCGCCAGGGCGACCGCTTCCAGCTCATCGCCGGCGAACGCCGCTGGCGTGCCTTCCAGCAGCTCAAGATCCGCGCCATTCCGGCCCGGATCGTCGAGGCCAGCAACGCCTCCGCTGCGGCCCTCGGCCTGATCGAAAATTTGCAGCGCGAGGGCCTGAACGCGATCGAGGAGGCCCACGGCTATGCCAGCCTGATTCGCGACTTCGACCTGACGCAGGAAAGCGCCGCCGAGCGGGTGGGGAAGGGCCGCGCTTCCGTAGCCAACTCGCTCCGCCTGCTCGGCCTCGACGCCGAGATCCAGGGTTTCATCTCCCGCAACCTGATCAGCGTTGGCCACGCCAAGGTTCTGCTCGGCATCGAGGATGCAGCCGTGCGCTCAGTCCTGGCCCGGCGGGTGATCGAGGAGGGCCTCAGTGTCCGCACCTTGGAAAAACTCGTGCTGTTGCAGCCCAAGTCGGCCCGTCCGTCCGCCGGCAAACGCGCCAAGCGCGCCGGGGCCACGCCTGAGGAATCCGCCGCGGTGACCCGCATCGAGCAGAAGCTCGTCTCGCATCTCGGGACCCGCGTGGCCGTGCTCCACACCCCCAAGAAGGGCCGGATCGTGATCGAGTACCGGGGTAACGAGGATCTCGGGCGCCTGCTCGGCCTGCTCGGGGTCGAGGCTTAAGGATAAACCCTTGGCGGAGCCGCTCCCCGGCATCCGCGCCATTGACAACCCCCGGGGGCGTCTGACTCCCTCTTCCCTTCACCCGTCCCAACATGCTCAGCATCATACTCGGCGTACTCACCTTTGCTCTGATCGTTGTCTCGATCTTCCTTATCCTCGTCGTCTTGGCGCAGAAGTCCAAAGCCGACGGCGGCGTGGGCGCCGCGATGGGCGGCGGCATGGCGGAGGCGACCTTCGGCGCCGACACCTCGAACGTC
This sequence comes from uncultured Opitutia bacterium, assembly GCA_903925425.1. GTDB lineage: Bacteria > Verrucomicrobiota > Verrucomicrobiia > Opitutales > Opitutaceae > CAIYFD01. The sequence continues at coordinate 17,158 of CAIYFD010000054.1, forward strand.
CTCAGCAAGATGACGATCTGGGCGGCCGTCCTTTTCTTCGCCCTTTCCCTGAGCCTCTACATGGGCCGGATTTACGAGTCGCGCGCCGACCGCGGCGGCGGTTCGCTCCCGGCGATCACGGGACCGGTGACTCCGGCCATGCCGGCAACCGGCGCGGCGCTTCCTCCGGCTGCCGCTCCCGCCGCCACCACCACTCCGGCTCCCGCGGTGCCCGCTCCGGCCGCCAAGTGATGCTGTGAATTCAGACCGGCCCCTTACGCCCGCCTTAATCCGGCGGGCGTTTTTCATGGCAGGTGTCGCGTTGTCCCTGGTCAACGCCTCAGGCCAGCGCGCCCCGGCGGCACCCGGCGCCTTCGGCAACGCCGGTCGGATCGACCAAGCCGAGGGTCGCCGGATCCTGGAGGAATTCCGAGCGAAGGGGATCGCGGGCCAGTACTTTCTCGAGTTCCAGCTGCGGGTGCTGCCGGCGCGCGGACCCGAGAGCCTGATCTCGGCCCGGATGTGGGGTACGCGGAACGCGCAGGGTGAACTAACCCGGGTTTCCGTCGACACGCCGGCCGGCGAACAACGCCTGCTGATCCAAAATGGATCCCAGCCCGGCGTCTGGAACCGTGCGGCCGACGGCAAGGGTCCTGGCGTACCCTTGGGTGAAGCGGCGCTGTTCGACCCGGTCGCCGGGACGGACCTCACTCCATTCGATCTGCAGCGCCCGTTTCTTTACTGGACCGACGTCACTTACCAAGGCCTGACCCGGGTACTCGGCCGGCCGGCGCACACCTATCTGCTCCGTCCCCCTGCGGTCTTCGCCGCGAAGTACCCGGCCCTGACCGGCGTGCGGGTTTACCTCGATGGCCAGTATGAGGCCCTGGTGAAGACCGAGTATCTCGGCGCGACGGACCGCATCACGAAGTCGATGTCCGTGCTCGACCTGAAGAAACTCGACCTGAAGGAGCACGGCGAACAGTGGATCGTGAAATCGGTGGACCTGCGCAATGAAACGACCCGCAATAAAACGCGGTTCCAGGTCACCGGCGCTGCCCTCAATCAGGAGTTTTCCCCGACCCTCTTCACCCCGGCCGGGCTGGCCGACAAACTCGCGGCGCCTTCCGGTGTGAGCCGCATCGATCCCTGACCGCATGCAACCCACCGAACATCCTGCGCCCGCGGCGGTCCGCCGCGAGGCGGTCGTCTTCGATCTCGACGGGACACTGGTGGACAGCCTGCCGCTCGTACTGCGGGCGTTCTCGCACGCGCTGGAGCCCTTCGGTCCGCGTCCGACGATGGATCTCTTTGCGCAGCTCGGCGGACCGCCGAAGCGGATCTTCGCCAACCTGCTCGGCGGCGAGCGCCATGTGCCGGCGGCACTGGAGCGGCTCGATGACTTCAACCGCGATCACCATCACCTGATCCGGCCGTTCGACGGCGTGCATCCCTTCCTCAACGAGCTGCGCGGACGCGGACGCACCCTGGGGATCTGGACCGGCCGCGACCGGGAGACCACGCAGCACCTGCTGGAGGTTCATCAACTGGGCGGCTACTTTTCCGCCGTGGTCTGCGGCGACGATTTTGCCACGCACAAGCCCGATCCCGAGGGGCTCCGGGAAGTCCTCCGACTCGTCGGCCGTGCGCCGGCGGAGGTGCTGTTTGTGGGCGACGCCGATGTCGATGTACTCGGCGGCGTGGCCTGCGGGGTGGACACGGTGCTGATCCGGCACTCCCGGGAAGTGATCCCGACGGTCCAGGCGCAGGCCTGGCGCACGGTGGGCAGCCCGTTCGAGGCCTACGAGTTGTTGCTGGCACAGCTGGCGTGAACGCGCCGCGGAATTATTCAGTCCACCGGCAACTCTTACGTTTTCATTTCCCCGTTTAGTAACAGACCAAGCCCCTGAACCATGAAAAGAACCCTCTTCCTCGTGCTCGTCCTCTCTGCCTTTGCCATGCTCGGGACATCCCGCGTCTTGGCCCAGGTCCCGCCGGCGCCCGCCGCGCCACCCACCGCGGGCGCGCCCAACGCCGGTGCCCCCGCTGCCGGTCGCGGCGGCCGGGGAGGCGCCCCGGCGCTGATCGATCTGGCGACCGCAAAAAAGATCGTTGATGCCGCGGAAGCCTTTGCCACCGCGCAAACCCTCAAGGTCGCGATCTCAGTCGTCGATGCCAACGGAGACCTCGTTTACTTCCGCCGCATGGATGGGACCATCGCCGCGGGTGTGACCGCCGCCCCTGGCAAGGCCCGCGCCGCGATCCTGTTCGGCCTGCCGACGAAGGACGTGACCGATGCGGTCGCCGCCGGAAAACCTGTCTCGACCCTCATCACTCCCTCAGGCCTCGCTGCCGGCACAGTCACCGTGCAGCAGGGTGGGATCCCCATGTTCAAGGACGGCAAAGTCGTGGCCGGCATCGGCGTGGGTGGGGCAACCGCCGCGCAGGATGAAACGATCGCGAAGGCGGGCCTCGAGGCGGCGAAGTAAGGGTGGGGCGGATTACCCCTAATCCGTCGTGAGCAGATGGGGCACGTTATGGATAACGCGCCCTCCTGCGACCCGGTCACCGCAGTGCCGCTCCGCTGGCCGCGTCGAAGAGATGCATCTTCCCGGGCGTGAAACTGAAATGCAGCGTGTCGCCCCGGGTGGGCCGTGAGCTCGGAGCCAGACGGGCGATCAGCGTGTGCCCGCCGCTGGCGAGATGAACGAAGGTTTCCGCGCCCATCGGCTCAACCACTTCAACCCGGGCGGACAGCAAGGCGCTGCTTCCCTCCGGCCGGATATCCTCCGGCCGGATTCCGAGGACCACGGGCCGCCCCACCGCCGCGGCGGCCATTCGCGCCAGCGGCTCGTCGAGTCGGACATGAAGCGGCGCCGACGAGGTGTTCTCCTCGGTGAAGACGAGTCCGCCGGAGTCCGCCGCGAGCGCGCCCCGCACCAGATTCATCGGCGGGCTGCCGATGAAGCCGGCGACAAAAAGATTCACCGGATGATCGTAGAGCTCCAGCGGGGCGGCGACCTGCATGATATTTCCGTCCTGCATGACGCAGATGCGGTCACCCATCGTCATGGCCTCAGCCTGATCATGCGTCACGTAGATCATCGTCGCCCCGAGTCGGTCGTGGAGCCGGGAAAGCTCGGCCCGGGTGGCCGCGCGCATCTTGGCGTCGAGGTTGGAGAGCGGCTCGTCGAAGAGAAAAACC
>CAIYFD010000055.1 GCA_903925425.1 uncultured Opitutia bacterium
ACGCCGCACGCGCAAACCCCACCGCCAGCGCGGGCGGCAGCAGCAGCAGCAGCAGCGCCGCGAGACTGTTGGGGATGCCGAAGGAACCGCTGGAACGGCCGAAGAACTGCGGCGCCTGCCGGCGTCCCATCATCAGCCACTCCCGGTCCGCAAAACGCTGGTAACCGGCTAACGCCACCGCCACCACCGCGAGCAGCACGAGGATCGCGAGCAGCAGATTACGGGGTGCGCGCCGGTGTACCCCGTTGAGCACCGCCCAAAAAACCGCGCCGGCCTGGGCCCAGAGCAGCCAGTCGTGCCAGCCCAGCCAGCCGACGGGCGAAAGCCACGCCGCATTGGCGGCGGCATAGGCAAAGAACGGCAACAAGAGCCAGCTGGCGGGATGCGGCGCCGGTCCCGGCTGCAGCGCGCCGGCCAGCAGCACGGACACGAGCAGCACGGCATTCAGCCCCACCGTAACCACCATTGTCTCTGGTCGGTAACCGCCGAGGCAGAGCGTGGTCCAGGCCAAGCTTGTCCCCAGGAGACCGACATGGACCCATTCCCAAATGGCCGCGCGAGGGGTGGAATTCGACAGTGCCATGGGATGCGAAAACGCAGGGTGAGGCTAGGCGCCACCGCCTTCCCGCTCCGAGCACAAAAAAGCGCCAGCCCCGAAAGGCTGGCGCGATGATTGGAACCGGGGAGGGCTGCTCAGGCGAGCGGCACGCTCTGGATCGTCTTGAGGATCCGGCCGGCCACCAGGTACGGATCGGCAGCGGAATTCGGACGCCGATCCTCGAGGTAACCCTTGTAGCCGTTGTTGGCGAAGCTGTGCGGCACGCGCACGGAGGCGCCGCGATCGGCGATCCCGTAGCTGAACTTGTCGATCGACTGCGTCTCATGCAGGCCGGTGAGGCGGAGGTGATTCTCCGGGCCGTAGACCGCGATGTGCTCGTTGCAGTTCTTGCTGAAGGCGGCCATGAGCTTCTCGAAGTAGGGCTTCCCGCCGACTTCGCGCATGTGCTTGGTCGAGAAGTTGGCGTGCATGCCGGAGCCGTTCCAGTCCAGCGGCTGCTGGAAGGGAGCGAGGATCGGTTTGCAGCGCCACTCGATGTCGATGCCGTAGCCTTCGCAGAGGCGGGCGAGGAGGTAACGGGCGACCCACATCTGGTCGGCGGCGCTCTTGGAGCCCTTGCCGAAGATCTGAAACTCCCACTGGCCCTTCGCCACCTCGGCGTTGATGCCCTCGTGGTTGATCCCGGCATCGAGGCAGAGATCAAGGTGCTTCTCGACGATCTCGCGGGCGACGCAACCGACGTTCTTGTAGCCGACGCCGGTGTAGTACGGGCCCTGGGGGGCCGGGTAGCCGTCCTTCGGGAAACCGAGGGGCGCGCCGTCCTTCCAAAGAAAATACTCCTGCTCGAAGCCGAACCAGGTGTCCGCATCATCCGGGATCGTGGCACGGGAGTTCGAGGGATGGGCCTCGCCGGTGTGGAGATAGGTCTCGCACATCACGAGCACGCCATTCTTGCGCGTGGTGTCCGGGTAAACCGCCACCGGCTTCAGCACGACGTCCGAACTCTTGCCCTCGGCTTGCTGGGTGGAGCTGCCGTCGAAACCCCACACCGCAAGTTCGGCGAGTTTGGGGAAGGCGGAGAACTCCTTGATCTGCGTCTTGCTGCGGAGGCTGGCAAGGGGCTGATAGCCGTCGAGCCAGATGTATTCCAGTTTGTATTTGGGCATAGGATGGTGGATTGGGGACGTGAGTGAAGGTTTGGGACCGACCGGACCCGCAGGATGCGAATCCATGCCGGACGAAACTCCGGTGGAATTCAGCACCTGCCATGCCAGAGGCAATCAGAAGTTTGATTCATCATGTTTTTTCCAGAAAACGTTCCTGTAATGTCCCAAGTTGCCGACGCGGGCTTGCTTCCGGGGCCTTGGTGCTCTCTGTCCCGGTCATGCAGGGGATGAAAGACACGGTGCGGGCGCTGGTGCGCATCGGCTTTGACGGCCGGGTGCACAAGACCTTCCGCGGGAGCCGCGCGAAGGAACGTTTCGAAAACGAGGTCCGCGTTTTGCAACACCTCGCGGACCGGGACTGCACCTTCGTGCCCAAGTTGCTCGAGTTTGACCCGGCGGAGCTGCGGATCGTGACGACCAATTGCGGGGCGCGGGTGGAGCACCTGGGCGAGGAGCGCCAGAAGGAGCTGTTCGCCGAGCTGGAAAAATACGGCGTGCGCCATGAGGATCCGTTCCTGCGCAACATCACCTACCGCGTCGCGGACGGGCGCTTCTGCCTCATCGATTTTGAGTTCGCGACGCTGCTCGACCACGACGGCCAGGTTTCCCTGAAGCCCGACGCATGAATCCCGCGGCCCTTTCCCTGCCCGGCACGCTCACGTGGTCGGCCCAGACCGACCGGGGACGCGTGCGCCAGAACAACGAGGATTCGTTCCTCGCGCTGACCTTCGATGTCCGCGAGGTGCGCTACCTCGGCAAGACCGGGCAGGCCTCGCTCGCCGGCGCGGACTTCGTCTTCGCGGTCAGCGACGGCATGGGCGGGGCCAAGTCGGGCGAGTTCGCGAGCCGGATCACCGTGGAGCGGATCACCCGGCTGCTGCCGGCCAGTTTCAAGATGGCCGCCCAGGGACTCGACCGCGGCTTCAAGGACGTGCTCGAGGAGCTCTTCGCGAGCATTCACCGCGAAATGCTCAAGCTCGGCGCTTCCTACGAAGAACTCGCCGGCATGGGCGCCACCCTCAGCCTCGCATGGTTCACGCCCGGCTGGTGCTATTTCGGCCACCTCGGGGACAGCCGCATCTATCATCTGCCCGCGGCGGGCGGGATCAAGCAGGTCACCCACGACCACACCTATGTCGGCTGGCTGCGCCGCGAGGGAAAACTCAACGAGCGCGAGGCCCGCGCCCACCCCGGCAAGAATTCGCTGAACCAAGCCCTCGGCGCCCAGCATCAATTCGTCGAGCCGCAGATCGGTGCGGTCGGCTGCCAGGCCGGCGACCGTTTCCTGATCTGCTCGGACGGGTTGATCGACGGGCTCTGGGATGCCCGCCTTGAGGACGTGATCCGCCAAGGACCGCCCGGTCCCGACGGTGAGACGGTGGCCCAGCGTCTTGTGCGCGAGGCGGTGGAAGCCTCCGGGCGCGACAACGCCACCGCGGTCGTGATTGAGATCGGCGATTCGAATCCGTGACCCACCTCTTTGTCTACGGCACGCTGAAGCGCGGCGGTGAAAACCACCTTCACCTCGCGGGCCAGCGTTTCCTCGGCGCGGCCACCACCGGGCCGGGTTTCACGCTTCACGGACTGACGGGATTTCCCGGCATGGTGCGCGCGACCGATGCCCCGGAAGGCGTGACCGGCGAACTCTGGGAGGTCGACGCGGCTTGCCTGCGCACGTTGGACATCCTCGAGGGCATCGCGGAAAAACTCTACGAGCGCGTGCCCCTCACGCTGCTTCCTCCCTTTTCCGACCTCCCGGCCGAGACCTATCTGTACCTGCGCAGCCTCGAGGGCCGTCCGCGGCTGGGCTCAACTTGGGTGGTATAGCGGCGCGCTACTCCTTCAAGACGGACGTCGGCAGGCGCTGGACGTTGATGAACTTCACCCGGAAGAGCTCATCGAGCATCTCGCGCACGTTCGCCGGAATGCGGGTGACCAGCGCATCGAGCGAAGGCAGCGGCGCATCGGGCATGGCCGGGCGCGGCGCCGCCGACTCGGACGCGGACTCTTCTTCCGCCGGCGCCTTGGCGATCGCAACTTCAGTCGTGCCCTCCGGCCACTGGGCGGCCTCGTCATCCGGGATCGGGACGGGCTCGGCGGCGGCGGCCACAGTCACTGGGGCCAAGGCGAGCGGGAGGACCACGGCGAGCCGTTCCTCCAACCGGTCAATCAGTCCTTTTTTTTTTCGTCCCCCGGCGCAGCCGGGACTTCGTCGGCCAGGGCCGCGAGTTCCTTGATCAGACTGTCGATCGCGCGGGCGCGGCTGGCTTCGACGGCCTTGAGCAGGACGACTTCAAAATTAACCCGCTCGGCCAAGCCGAGCTTCACACCACCCTCGCCCTCGCGGAGCGCATCGAGCATGCGCGTGAGCTGCTCGGTGGAAAGCTCGGCGCCGCCGAGCCGCGCGCTTTTACCGACGCGGGCGATGGAATCGAGGAGGGCTTCCCGGACCAGCGTCTGGAGGTCTTCGAGGAGGCGGACGAGGTCGCGGCCGCTGGCGTCGCATTCGTCGACAATCGCCACGATCTGCCGGTGGTCGGCGGTGGCCAGCGCCGCGGCGAGTGCCGCGACCTTTTCGCCGGCGACGAGGCCGTAGACATCAAGGATATCGGGCTCGGAAATCTCGCTGCCGCAGAAGGAAATCATCTGGTCGAGGATCGACTGGGCGTCGCGCATGCCGCCGTCGGCGAGTCGGGCGATGCAGGCGAGCGCCTCCGGAGCGACCTTGATTTTCTCCTCCTGAGCGATGGTCGCGAGGCGGCCGACAATCAGCTCGGACGGAATCGGGCGCAGGTCGAAGCGCTGGCAGCGCGAGAGAATGGTCGGCAGGATTTTCTGGGCCTCGGTCGTCGCGAACACGAACTTCACGTGCGGCGGCGGCTCCTCAAGGGTCTTGAGCAGGGCGTTGAACGCCTGCGTTGAGAGCATGTGGACCTCGTCAATGATGTAGACCTTGAAGCGGCCCTGCGCGGGCGTGTAGCGGGCGGTGTCGCGCAGGTCGCGCACCTGGTCGACGCCATTGTTCGAGGCGCCGTCGATCTCGATGACATCAAGGTGTGTGCCCTCGGCGATCGAGACACAGGCCGGGTCCTGGGGATCGAAGTCGGCGTTGGGACCGCCGGTGCAATTGAGCGCCTTGGCGAAGATGCGGGCGGTGGAGGTCTTCCCGGTGCCGCGCGGGCCAACGAAGAGATAAGCGTGGGCGATGCGGCCACGGGCGATGGCATTGCGGAGCGTGCGCACCACATGATCCTGCCCCACGACG
>CAIYFD010000056.1 GCA_903925425.1 uncultured Opitutia bacterium
CATTCCGGATGGCGACGTACCACTTCTATCTCGGCGGGCTGGTCGACCTGCTGACGTTCCGCACGCTGGGGGCCTTCACCGTGCAGCACCTGACGCTGGTCCTGAGCGCGCTCGGCGGGGTCGGCTCGATGTACGCGGTGCTGCGGGTGCTCGCCCCCGACCGCCGCTGGGAAGCCGCGGCGCTGTCCTTTCTATACCTCAGCAGCCCGGCCTGGCTGGGCGCACTGTATGCCAAGGACATGTACTTCACCTACATGACGCTACCCTGGCTCCCGCCCCTGGTCTGGTGCTGCGTGCGCTCTTTCCGCGAGTGCGGGACCGGCCTCCATGTGGCGATGGGCGCATGCCTCGCCGCGGTCTGGCACGCTCATCCCCCGGTGGGATTCTGGGCCAGCGTTGTCGTGGGACTCAGCCAGATCGTACGGCTGGGCACACGGCGCCCGGCGGCCGCGGACGTCCTCCAGCTCGGCATCGCCGCCGCGACCTGTGGGCTCCTGTGCGCCGGATTGTTCGTTTCGCTCTACGACGTCAGGGTCACGGGCGAGTACCTCGACCCGGCGGCCGGTGTTCTGGCAAACCTGCATGCGGTGATGCCGGCGGTCTTGCGCCCGGTCTCGGCCGCCGCCGACCAACTCAGCGACTTCCAACTCGGCTATGCCTTGCAGGCCGTGCTGCTGCTCGCGCTCGCGGCCGGCGGCCGGGGCGAATTCCGGGTGGCGCGGTGGACGCTGGGCGGGATCGCGCTTTTCCTCCTCGTGCTGGTTTACCCGGTGCCGCTGGTGACGGATGCCCTGTGGCAGGCGATGCCCTGGGCCGTCACCAACATCACCAACGTCTGGCCCATGCAGCGCCTCCTGCCGCTCGTCGCCACCCTGGCGCCCGTCGCCGCCATCCTCGCCCTCGCCCCGGGTCAGCGGGGACGCCTCGTCCTCCCGGCGCTCGCCCTCGCGTGTGCCTGGAGCGGAGCCGAGTCCCTGAAATTCGTTCGCCGCGGCGGAGTCGTGACCCGGTCGGCGGAGGCCACCCGCCTGGCGTCACGCCCGGAAAACAGCCCGCTGCTGCCGAACTGGACGGCTTACACCCCCCGGCTTCCCAACGCGCCACTCGTGAGCCGCGTGACCGACCCGCGCCTGCTTAACCACGTGATCCCGGCGGCGAACGGGCCGGCATCCGCGGACGCCAATCCGCTGAATCCCGGGTACGATACCGTTCCCGGACCACTGCCCCTCCTGTCCGCCGACGCCTGGGATCCCGGCGTACTGCGCCTCCGGCCAGACCTGCGCATCGAGCCTGGCCGGCACTATCGCTTCACCTTAATTCCGCGCGGCCCGGCACTGCCGGGAATCCTCCAGGTTCTCACGCTCGATGTGAACCCGCGGTTCTACCAGGAAATCGAGCTCGCCCCGGGAACCGTCGAGCCCGTCGTGCTCTCACTCTGGACCTCGGGAACGGAGCCGCTCGACCTTGCCCTGTTTTTTCGTCCGCGCAATCCCGCCCTGGCAGCCCGGCCGATTGCGGAATTCGGCGTCTATCGCCTTCGTGAAATTCCCGCCGGACAGGACGGGATCAGGCTCACCTCGCTCGCGCCTTACCGGGCCACGGTCGAGGTCAGTGCGCCGGGACTCGTTCTCGAGACCCATCGTTTCTTCGCCCGGGGCTACCGGGCAACCGTGAACGGCCGGGTCGTTCCGGTGGATGAGTCGTCGCGCCATCTCGTGACGATTCCCCTGGTTGCCGGGAGCAACGACGTCGCGCTGGACTACGTCGGCCCGCCCTTGGTTCGCGCCGGTTTCTGGACCAGCACCCTGGCTTGGATCGGTCTGGCCGGTTGGGCGCTGACCCGGCTTTGGCGCCGGCGCTGCCG
>CAIYFD010000057.1 GCA_903925425.1 uncultured Opitutia bacterium
CGCGCCCGTTGGAACGCCGCCCGCGGCTCGGGCCAGCCCGGCCTCGGGCCATAACGCAGGCGTTTCTTCAGTTATTGAATCCTCAGAAATCGGCAAATCTGGACTGAGCACGCAGTCCCGGATCGTGAGATCTGTAACAACAAAATTATCCTGTCGCTATTTCGATTCCCGAGGTTCCCGCTGCGCCCTGTTACCCTCCCGGCGCTTTTCTGATTCAGGCGCACACCCTCTTCTTTAGCCCCGCCCATGACGAGCACGAAGCATACATGGGCTACTGCCTGTCCGGAGACTGATGCCCCGCCCCGCGATATGGTTGCAAGCGAGCAGGAGCGGGCGGTTGGCGAAAGAATACCAGTGATTCACCCGCTTGGGGCTCTGGCCATATCGGTGAAGAACAACACCAGAAAAGCGGTTGGGCTGTTGATCGTCCTCGGGATTGTCTCGCTTCTTCTGTTGAGGAATCAAGGCGACAAGACAATTCCTGACAGAGGCGTGAACGCTCCGGGTTTGCCCGGCAAGGCGCTGGCCCTCCCGTCGGAACAAAGAGAGGTTTCCCCAGCCCCCACAAAGGCCGACCAGTTAAAAGCGAAGTTCAAGACCCTCCTAGACCAGCCCGATACATTCGAAAGAGGTCAAGCGCTGCGTGCGATTCTACGAATATGGGGCCAGTTTGATTTCCTCGGAGCTGTTGCAGCGATTGAAGCTGAAATCTCCCTGGATATTCTCAATCGGATCCACCTAGTGGATTTCGCTCTAGAGGGTTGGGCGACCGTGGACCCTGAATCGGCATGGAAATGGGGAATTGAATCACTCCAAGCTTTGCCTCCGCGCAATACTGTCTTTGGCGAGACAATGTGGGGCTTCGGCCATGAAAGAATGGGGGTAGTGTTCTCGATCCTCATGGACAGGGGAGACTTCGAATTGGTTTCGTCACTAATCGCGGCGGCGCCCACCGGAACCGTTAACCTTTATGTCAAACCGCTCGTGAGCGCTTGGTCCACCAAGGACAATGGCACACGAGTACTCGCGTGGATTGACCATCTGCCGCAGCGCAGCGCTGAACGTCTCAACGGCCTGCTGGGCGCAGCGATGGCTTTTTCCTCCAACTCACTCGCGGATCTGCACAACCTGATTGTCGCCCATCCCGACAAGACAGAAATCCGGATGATTGGGATGGGGGTTATCGAATCTTTCGCCAAGGCAGGAAGCGACGCGGAGGCACTCTTTTTAGTTGAGGGCGTCGCCAGAGACAACGCCTCCGGCTCGTTTGACAGCATAATCGCGGCGTATTTCAGGCGACAGGAATTCGAGCTGGGAATGGCGAAAAATCTCGACCGGGAAATACAGTTGCTGAGAAACCTGCAATCTCCGAGCACCTCCACCACCATCGTGGCCTTGTACGCCAGACGGACCACGCTCAGTGCACCCGATGCCGCGATCGCGGCGGTTTCGAGGGTCCTTCCGGCAGAACAACAGCTCGGGAGCCTGACGCAGATCGTTGACACACTGGCGAAGTCTGACCCGGCCAATGCGCTGCGGGTGATTGACCGCAACCAGACCTTGGCGCCGTCCACCAAGGATGAATTGAAAGGTGTCGTCTCAAGGTTGCAGTAGCCATGGTGACGGATTCAGGAATGCACCTCCAGCGATACGCAATTTCGGCCCCTGCGATGGATCTACCTGCTCTCCAGCTCTGCTGAAATGAAGAGGGGACTCTTTCGCTTAATTATAGCCTTCAGCTTGGCGAACGTCGCCCTGTCGTGCGGAAGGCAACCATTGACCGAACCAACCACTGGCCAACAGGGCCCGATCCAAATTGCCATGAGGCGACCCGAACGGGTCAAGCCGATCACAGGATATAAATCTGTCAGCGGCGAACCGTGGACCACACCCGCTCGCACTTCCTCCGACCCTCTCCATTGATCCAGACCTCTTACACCCGGAAACGCCGACCGCGAGTGGAGTCGCCGCCCTACCGCCCCACCCGCTTCCGGCGGCGGCCATCCTTCCACGCCTGGCGCGCCCGTTGGAACGCCGTCCGCGGCTCGGGCCAGCCCGGCCTCGGGCCGTAACGCAGGCGCTCGAGTTCGCTGATCGACGGCGAAAGGTCACCTGTCCTGTCTTCGCTCTCCCGCAGGCGCGCGAGCCAACGGCCCGCCTCCATGCGCACCGGGTCACGACGGCCGTACGTTTCCAGCCCGCCGCGGCGCCAGCGCCAGCGTCCTGCGAGCGCGCGACCGCCCCAGGCTATTCCCACCAAAGCCACCAGTCCGGCCGCCGTGCGCAACACCCGGCCCGCATCCCACGGCGAGGTCAGCCAGTCTTTCACCGCCTTCGCCGTCCGATCGAAGGTCACCTGCAGGCGCTGTCCGCCGGCATTCGTGGCGTCGCGCAGCGAGCGGACCGCGTCGACCTGCGTGCGCTGGTCGAAGTTCACGATCCGCCGGTACCAGAGGATGCGCAGGCTATCGAGCCGTGCCGACCAGCTGCTGTCCGTGCGGCGGGCCAGCGCGGCGCCGCCCTTCGGGTCGTCGCCCGTCGCCACGGCCTGCGAACCAGGGGTGGGATCCACCCGGATCCAGGAGCCCGTCGACGCGTCCCAGATCTCGCACCACGCATGGGCGTCGTTGTTGTGCACGGTAAGGTTGCCGGTGAACGCGTTCCACGAGCCGCCCTTGAAGCCGGCGATCATCCGCGCCGGATAACCCGCCGAACGCGCGAGCAGCACAAAGGCGCCGGCAAACAGCTCGCAGTGGCCCGGCGTGCTCCCGCCGATCCAGCGCACCAGGCCGTCGCCCCCGCCGGAGGGCAGCGTCGATTGCAGCGAGTAGGTGTGGCGCTCCGCCATCCACGCCGCGGCCTTGCTCGCAAAATCCGCCGCGCTCAGCCGTCCGGGACCCGCCTCGGCCCCGGCAAAGGTCGTCACCGCGACTGCCAGCGCCCGCTTGTCATCGTCTACCAGGGGCAGCCCCATCTGTACCTTGTCCGGCTCCAGCGGACTCCCATCGGCCTCGCGAGGCATGGCGGCGTGGACTCGCGCGAAGGCGGGATCGGTCAGCGAGCCCGAGGTCACCACCCGGTCCATCAGGTAGGCCGTCATTGTCGCCGGCTCGTTCTTCAGCGCCACCAGCCGGAGCAGCGGGCTCGCCGACACCGTCTGCAGGTCGCGGAACTGCAGGATCTCAAAGGAGCCCGGCACCGGCATGAATCGACTGATGCCCGGTTCGAAATAAAACGTCCAGAGCACCCGCTCCCCGCGGCGCGGCGGCTGGGTGCCGTAGACCTTGTAGCGCGCCTGCTCATTCTCGAAGGAGCTGCTCCGCAGCCGCGCCGACATCTTGAAGCTGCCCTCGCGGTACTCATCGAGCACCACCATCCGCAGGTAAACCGTGCCGGGGACCTCCGCGGGATCCGAGATGTCCACGCTCAGCGCCAGCGCGTTGTCCTGGATGATGTCGGTGACGTCGCCGAAGCGGACGTTCTCGGTGAAGCCCGAGCGCGCCTTGCGGGAAATGAACCGCTCGAGGAACAGGCTGTTCTCGAGCTGGAAACGCGGGATCGCGACGAAAAGCAGCGCCGACACGCCGACGACCCCCGCGAAGAGCAGCGCCCAGAGCCCGGCCAGGCGCCAGTCGACCGCCCGGAGCATCCGCCGGAAAAAGCCCCGCCAATCGGCGTGGTGCGTCCACGCCGGCCGCGGCACGGTAATGCCCCAGGTGAAGAGCGGGGTCTTCACCGGCGGATCCTGCGCCTCGGCCGCGTCGATCAGCGTGATCACGAGCAGCAACGAGAGCGCGCAGGCGGTGAAAGCCATGATCTGGAACGCAAAGGTGAACGACACCGTCAGCACCCCCGCGACCACGACGAGGAAAAGCCCCAGCACGATCAGCTGCAGGTCATCGCGCCGCGCCCGGTAGCTGATGCCGCGGTACAGGATCAGCATCAGGTCGAGCCGGATCATCGCGGGCAGCGTCTGGCCCCCGAGCCAGAGGTCGGCGCCGAACACCACCACGATCACCGGGAACGCCATCGCGTGCAGCCAGCCCGGGATCAGGTCGGGCAGGCCCGGCCGCCAAAGCACCGCGCCCACCGCGAACGTCGTGGCCAGCAGCAGCGTGAGCGCGTCCACGTCGACGTAGAACACGGTCCAGACCGACGACAGCGCGAGCACGCCGCCGAGCAGCCATTTGAGCTGGTGCAGCTCGTCGAGATTAAGTTGCGGCCGTCCTCTTTCCATCGGCGTAGGCGGCGACCCCGTGCGGTCCATCGGGGGCGAACGTGAGCAGGTTGCGGTGCGCGGGAGCGGGTGCGTGCGGGTCCGAGGTCGGGGCGGGCGTCGGCACGGTCTCGGCGACGGCCAGCCGGTCGAGGAAAGCCTCGAGATCCGGCACCCGCGCCACGGCACGGGGCGGCGCGTCGTTGAGCGCGACCGAGCCGAGTTTCCCGGCCCGGAACAGATCCTCCGCGAGCGTGGCCGCCAGACCCAGCATCAGCTCGAACTGCTCGGGCTTGGTCCAGACCTCGGCCGGGGTCTGCACCCAGAGCGAAAAGCGGTCGTGGCTCTCGGCGGAAAACTGGCGCACCACCAGCTCCCCGCTGCGCGCGCTGGCCTTCCAGTGCACCAGCCGGTGCGAGTCTCCGGTGCGGTACGGCCGCAACGCGAAGAGGTCGTCGCCCTGCCCGGCGCGCGAGACATGCACCCCCGCGGGGCGCGGACGCGACGACGCTTCGCCCCAGGCGCGGTACTCCACCGGCGCGGGCCAGACAACCAGCTCGTGACGCATGCCGCTGCTCAGGTGCTTGCGGAGAAAGCCGAAGGGGAACAGCGAGCCGACGCCCTCCAGCGCAAAGCGATGTTTGCCCCGCCGCGCCGGCCGGAACGTCCACTCCAGGCGAGCCTCGCCGTGGGCGGGCAGTTTGCCGCGGAGAAAAAGCCGGCC
>CAIYFD010000058.1 GCA_903925425.1 uncultured Opitutia bacterium
CGAAGCGCTCCTCGGAGATCTTGAAGTCGATGAGGCTGCCGGTGGCTTGGTCGAGCAGGGTGGCGGCGGACTCGTTGTAGCCGTCGATCGAGAGGTACACGCCCTCGATCGAGGCGCTGAGGCTGAAGGCGAGGCCGGCTGTGGCGGCGGTGTAGTTGGTCTCATTGAGCGCCTCGGAGACGCAGGCGGAGTAGAACTGGAGCAGCACGGAATTCTCGAGCGTGCCCATGGTGCGCGGCAGACGGAAACGGAAGATCTCGGCGACGTGCGGCCGCTGGAAATGGTCGTCCTGCAGGTGATAGAGGCTGAGGCCCGGCTCGTTGATCAGGCGGACCGGCTGCACCGGGACCTGGGCAACCTCCTTCGGCACGAAGGGATTCGGGGCGGGGAGATGGATCGAGGGCACGGCCGGCGGGTTGAGCAGCGCGGCGTAGGCGGGGCCGGTGTCCTCGGTGTAGCTGTATTTCGCGCCGTAGCGGGGCTCGGTGCGGTCGGCGGGCTGGCCCTTGGCGACCAGTTGCACGAGCAGGTTGTCGGGCCGGAGCTGGTTGAGGATGAGCTGGTAGCCGGCGGGGCTTTCGTCGGTCCAGAGGTACGGGATGCGCTCGGCGAGCTCGAGCGGGTACTCCCGGGCGAGGTTGGCGAGCTCGGTGGCGCGGCCCGTGCCCTCGCCCTTGTCGGTGAACAGCTCGTCGAGTTGCGCCATCGTGCGGCGCTCCTCGAACAGGCCCCGGGGCAGGCCGGCGCGCTTTAGGTCGTTGATGGTGGCGAAGACGAGGGCGAGGACGCGCGAATAGTTGGCGAAGCCGGCGGGCGTGAGCGCGACCTTGACGTTGAACTCGCCGAAGTCGGCGGCGTATTCGCCGCCGCCGGCCGAAAGACCGGTGGCGAGACCCTCGGCCTTCAGGGTGGAGAGGAGGCTGCCTGCGCCCTCGTAGCCGAGGATGAAGCCGAGGAGCTCGCTGGGCTTGGCCAGGGCGTACGCGCGCGTGGCCGGCAGTGGGAAGCTGAGGCTGAGCGAGCGCGCGTCCGGTACCGGCTCGGAACGGATGAGGCGGAGGGCGGCCTTGGCCGGCAGATAATCGGCCGGCCACCTGGGCTCGGGCAGGTTGCGGTTCTCCACCGCGGAGAAATATTTCCGGGCCCACTGCTCGAGCTGGTCGAGGCTGGCGTTGCCGGTGAGCGCGACGGACATGAGGTTCGCGCTGTAGTGTGCGCGGTAGAAGGCGAGCAGCTCCTCGCGGGTGGTGCCGGCGAGGGTGGTGCGGTTGCCGATGGCGAAGTTCTTCAACGGGTGGCCGTCGCGGTAGAAGGTAGTCTCGAGCTGGCTGAGCCGCCAGGCGTCGTTCTCGGAGTTTTTCTGGAACTCGGAGTTCACGGCGTTCATCTCGCGCTCGGTGAAGCGGGCGTCGAAGAGCGGGGCGATGAAGAACTGGGAGAAACGCTCGAGCGCGCCCTCGAAGGCCTCGTGGCGGATCTCGAAGTGGTAGTTGGTGTGGTCCTGCTGCGTGTAGGCGTTGCTGTAGCCGCCGTTGCTCGTGAGGAACTTGGAGTACTCGGCCTCGTCGGGGTATTTCTCCGTGCCAAGGAAGAGCATGTGCTCGAGGAAGTGGGCGAGGCCCTGGCGGTTGGCCGGGTCCTGGAGCGAGCCGGCGCCGACCGAGACGGAGGCGGCCGACTTGTTCAGGGCGGGGTCGGAGAGGAGGATGACATTCAGGCCGTTGGACAGGACAAGCCGGCGGTACTCGGAGCGGTCGTTGGGCGCCTGCTCGCGCGGCGGGATCGCGGCCGCCGCGGCCTCGGCGGCGCGGGTGACAGGCAGTAACGGAAGAACCAGGGCCAGGAGCAGGACGAGACGTTTCATGGGGAAGAGCGGGTGCGACTCTGGCTCGCCGGCGGCGGCGGGCCAAGCCGATTGCGCTGGCGAAGCGGTAACGAAACCGCTGCCCGCTGCACGGTGCCCAACCCGTATCCGCCCTTTGTCGCGGCCGCGCCCGATGCAGCCGGCCCGCGCGGCCTGGCGTGCTCGCGCCTAATGTCCTGGGCCGGACTCAGACCGCCCGGATCTTCTGCTGCAGATGCGTGATGCGCTGGCGGCTCTCGTTGTTGCGGACGGCCATGCCGAAGGCGGCGGGTTCGCCGACGAGGTACACTTTTTTCCGGCCGCGCGTGATCGCGGTGTAGAGCAGGTTGCGCTGGAGCATCATGAAGTGCGCCTTGAGCAGCGGGATGATGACCACCGGATACTCGCTGCCCTGCGACTTGTGGATGCTGATGCAATAGGCGAGGGAGAGGTTGCCGGCGTTGCCGCGGTCGAACTCGTGCTTTTCGCCGTCGAACTCGATCTCGAGCGTGCCGGCGCCGGGATCCGCCGCGAGCACCACGCCGATGTCGCCGTTGAAGAGGTTTTTTTCGTAGTCGTTGCGCAGCTGGATGACCTTGTCGCCGGGGCGGAACTCCCCGCCGGCGGTGCGCACGGCCTCGGTCCGGCCGGGCCGGGCGTGGGCGGGCGGCGGATTGAGCGCGGCCTGGAGCTGGGCGTTGAAGTTGGCCACGCCGGCCACGCCCTTGTGCATCGGGGCGAGCACCTGCACGTCGTTGACGGGATGCGGCCACTTGAGCTGGCGGGGAATGAAATCCGTGCAGAGCTGGATGACTTTCTGCAGGCAGTCCTCGGCGGAGTCGGCCATGATGAAGGTGAGGTCGTTCCAGACCTGGACCGACGCGACCTCGTTGACGGCGGGCGGGATCGACGGGTCGCCCGCGTTGATCGCGTGGGCGGTGGTGACGATCTGGCTTTGTCCCTTCTGGCGGTAGATGACGTCGAGGCGGGTGACGGGAATTTGGGAGTTGGGAGCTGGGAGATCGGAGATGGGGGGGCGGCCTCCTTCGCTCCGACCTGCCAGAGCCACGGAGATGAGATCCTTCAGGACATTTCCCGCCCCGACACTGGGAAGCTGATCCGTGTCGCCCACGAGCAGGAGGTGGGCGCGGGAAGGCACGGCCTGGAAGAGGGCGGAGGCGAGGCGGGCGTCGAGCATCGAGGCCTCGTCGACGACGAGGAAGTCGGTGGCGAGCGGGGCGGACTCGTTGGCGACAAAGCCGCCGCCGGCGGGATCGTACTTTAGCAGCCGGTGAATGGTGGACGCGAAGCCGCCGGTGGTCTCCGCGAGGCGTTGGGCGGCGCGGCCGGTGGGCGCGGCGAGATGCACGCGCACCTTCTTGGCGCGGAGGATGTCGACCAGCGCGCGGAGGATGGTGGTTTTGCCCGTGCCCGGCCCGCCGGTGAGGATGGTGAACTTGTGCGTGAGGGCGCTGCGCAGGGCGCGGCGCTGCAGCTCATGGAACTCGAAGCCGGCTTTTTTCTCGGCCCACTCGACGGCCGCGTCGGCCTTGATCGGCGGAAGCCCGCTGCCCACGCGCGTGAGCCGGCCGACCACGTCCGCGATCTTCTGCTCGGCCCGGTTCAGCGTCGGCAACTGGATGAGGCTGGAGGCTGGAGGCGGGAGGCGGGAGGCGGGAGGATCTGAGATCTGGGATTTTAAATTTGAAATTGGCGCCGCCGGAGCGGCGCCCTCGGCGGGATGGCGGACCAGCTGCTTGGCCTCGACGAGCGCCCGGATCCGGGCGGCGACGAGCTCGGAGTTCGTCTCGAGCATCTGCGTGGCGTGGTCGCACAGCTCGGTTTCGCCGAAGGCGGTGTGGCCCTCCTCGGCGAGGGTCTCGAGGGCGTAGATCAGGCCGGCGTCGAGGCGCGGCGGGGCGTCGTTGGCAAACCCGAGGTTGATGGCGATGCGGTCCGCGGTTTTGAACCCGATGCCGTCGATCTCGCGGGCGACGCGGTACGGCTCGTTGAGCAGCACGTGCTTCGCCTGGCCGGAATACTTCTGCACAAGCTTCACGCACTGGCTCGGGGTGACGCCGTAGGTCTGGAGGAAGATGTACAGTTCGCGCTCGGTGCGCTTTTCATCCCACGCGGACTTGATCGCCTGGGCGCGCTTGCGGCCGATGCCGGGGACATCGCGCAGCCGGGCCGACTCCTCGCTCAGGATCCGGAAGGTGTCGGTGCCGAACGCGTCGACGATCTTGTTGGCGTAGACGCGCCCGATGCCGGGCACCAGGCCGCTGCCGAGATACTTGCGGATGCCGTAGACGCCGGCGGGCAGCTCGCTCTTGAAGGTGGCGATCTTGAACTGGTCGCCGTGCTGGGCGTGGCGCGTCCACTCGCCGGTGAGCTGGAGGGTCTCGCCGCATTCGACGCCCGGTAGGGCGCCGGTGATCGTGACCATTTCCGGCCGGTCGGCGGCGCCCTTCGTTTTCGCCGGGAGCGCCTCGGGCCGGAACTCGGCGATGGTGTAGTGGTTTTCCTCGTTGAGGAAAATGATGCGCTCGACGACCCCGGTGAGGGCGGCGGAAGGGCGGGAAGTCGGGGCAGCCAAGGGGACGAAGGGGCGGAAACTACTCAGGCGAGCCGCGACGACATGGGCTTAAGCGGCGGTGCTTGGGTGACGATGGAAGCCGGGCAGCTCATGCGTCCCAACGTGCCAGCCCCCCTCCGACCGTCAAGGCCGCCGGCCCACGTTCAATCGCAGGTTGCAGCCATGCGTGCCCGGGAGTTGACTGGCTGCCCAGCGCGCATGACGGCTTACCCTCCCACCGGAAAATTCCGCCGGCTGCTCGCTGCGGGCGTCCTGCTCCTGCTCGTCACCGACCAGGCCGGGGCGCTCACGCTGGCGGAGCTGCTGGCCGACCAGAAGCTCACGCCCAAGCGTTTCGCGGCGCTGTTTGAATCCTTCCAGTTTGAGTTCGGCACCGAGGTGCAGGAGGCGGACCAGTTCCTGAAGACGAAGCGCGGCGATTGCGACGACTACGCCGTGCTCGCCGACTACGTGCTCAGCCGCCATGGCTTCGGGACCAAGCTGGTTCATGTGCGGCTCGTCGGCCGCGTGGCCCACGCCATCTGCTACGTCAACGAGGACAAGGCCTACCTCGACTATAACAACCGGACGTACTTCGTGAACCTGCAGAAAAGCGGATCGAGCCTGCGAGAGATCGCCGAAAAGATTTCTCAGGAGATCGAAGGCAACTGGACCTCCGCTTCGGAATTCACCTACGATTACGCCACGAATGATAAAACTGTTGTCCGGACCGTCATCAAAACCAGTGCGCCGGCGCTAGATCCCGACGTCGTCGCCCTGAAGGAGAAGAACACCCGATGAATGCCGAACCTGCCCGGGGTGCTGTCGACCGCACGATCCGACGAATCTCCGCCTTTTTCCTCGTCGTCGCGGCCGTGACCGTCGCCTTGGCCGTGATCTCGGTGCGCAACATCTCCGGGGCCCGTGCGGCGAGCGACTGGGTGAACCAGACCCACGCGCTGATTTACGAGCTCGACGGCATCAACCTCACCTTTCAGGCGGCGGAGGGCTCGCTCCGGAGCTATGCCGTGACCGGCGATGCCGGGGATCTCCGGGCCGCGCGTGAGGGACTCTCAGCTCTGGCCGAGCATGTCGAAGTGGCGCGGGCGCTGACGCGCACCGAGCCCGTGCTGGCCGCGCGCGTCGAGGTGGCCCGGGCTCTGGCCGCGCAGCGGACGGAGGCGGCCAGGACCCTGATCGCCGCACGGCAGGCGGGTCAGGCGGCGGCGGCCGCGGCGATTCTCGGCGGCGAGCCGTGGCTGAGTGCCGGGCCGGCGATCCGGGCCGAAGTTGACACGCTCAAGGAAGGGCAGATGGCGCTGCTGGCGGCGCGCGACACGGAGCAGTACCTGCAGGCGCAGACCACGCGCTGGACCGTCTGGGCCGGGGTGGCGCTGAACCTCCTGATTCTCACCGGTGTCGTCTGGCTCATCCGCGACGACCATGCGGCCCGCGCCCGGGCCGTGCAGGTGCTGGAGGAGGCCAACCGCGACCTCGAGATCCGGGTGGTCGCGCGCACCGCCGACCTCGCCGCCGCCAATGCGACGCTGCAAACCGAGAACCTCGAGCGTCGCTGGGCCGCGCAGGCGCTCGAGCACCAGCTGCGGTACAACCAGTTCATCGTCGATTCGATCTCCGACCTCGTTTTTGTCCTGACGAAGAACCGCAGCATCTCCCGGGTGAACCCGGCCGTGGTCCACGCGACCGGCTGGGAGCCGGCCGAGATCGTGAACCGCCCGCTGGGTGACGTGATCAAGCTGACGCTCCCCGCCGGCGCCGACCCCGTGCCCCGCGCCCTTGCGGAGGGCCATGATCTCCGCGACCTGCCGGCGCTGCTGGGCGACAAGAGCGGCCGGCAGCACCCGGTGCTCTGCACGCTTTTCCCGCTGCGCGACGGCAATAAGGTTGTCGGCGGTATTGTCATTGTCCGGCGCGCCGCCGGCGAAATGGGCACCTCATGAAAAAGCACATCCTGATCGTCGACGATGAGGCGGAGATCCGCGATCTGCTCGCGCAGTATCTCGGTTCCGCGGGATTCCGCACCACGACCGCCGCGACGCCTGCCGAAGCCTTTGCGGCGCTTGAACGCGATGCTCCGCACCTAGTGATCTCGGATCTGCAACTGGAGGAATCTGACGGCCTCGCGATGCTGGAAAAGATCCGGGTCCGCCTGCCAGGGGTGCCCCTGATCCTGCTCACCGGCGTGCTGTTCGACCAGCAGGTGGTCGCAAACACCCTCAGCCAGAAGGTCGATTGCTACATCGAGAAGACCGCGCCGCTTTCCCGCGTGCTGGCCGAGATCAAGCGGCTCACCGGCGCGTGATGCGCCGGGCGCGCCGCAGGGCGCGTGGAGATGGGAGTTAGGAGTTGGGAGATCGCAGATGGTAGTTAGGGGCAGAGGGGAAGACGGGATCTGAGGTTGGGCTCCCGGCCCAACTCCCATCTCCGCCGGCCTACGGGCCGGCTAATTCCGCCCAAGTCCAGGCCGTGGTGCGGTTGAGGGCGCGTTCGGTGGCGACCGCGGCCGCGGTGACGGCCGGGGCCGCGTGGCCCCAGGAGTTGCGGACGTAGCTGAGCACGGCGGCGATGTCGGAATCGTTCAGCGTGGGGGCGTGGCCGGGCATGACGTTGTTGTAGGTCGTGCCGTTGACCTGAACCGGGCCCTGCAATCCAAACAGGACGATGCGGATCAAACGGCGGGCGTCGTCATCGACGATCGGCGAGCCGGCGAGCGGCGGAAAGACCGCCGGGATTCCGGTGCCGGCGGGCTGGTGACAGATGATGCAGATGCGGCTGTAGACACCGGCGCCGGCGGCGAGGACGTCAGCCCCGGCGGGTGCGGGGGCCGACAGTGCAGACGGAGTCGGAGTCGCGGACGGGGTTGAGGCCGGTGCGGCGGGCATCGGCATGTCTATGCCCGGCATCATCGGCATGGCCTGACCTGAGCCCATGGCCTGTCCCATCGGCATGTTCATCGGCATCGACATGGCGGGCGCGGCCGTCGGGGCCGTGGCCGTTTGCGCCGTGGGGTTGGCAGTCGGAGCCACGCCGAGCTTCACGTTGGAAAGCGTGAAGGCCATGCCGCCGGCGTTGCTGACCTCGCCCGTGATCGCCTGGCCCTTCTGCGCGGCCTGCAGAGTCGCGGCATCGACGCGGAACGCCATGGTCATGGCGCCCATCATTCCCGGGATCGCCTCGTGCTTGATCACGAGGCTGCTGCGGGCGGGCAGGATGTCCTGGATGACACCGGTGAGTTTCGGAGCGTCCGCGGGCGCCTCGGTCTTGGCGGCGGCGGGAGCCGCGGCCTTGGGCGCTTCGGGCTTGCCGCACCCCGCGACGAGTCCGAGGGCGACGATCCAAGCGCAGAGCTGAGGGCGGGTTTTCATGGCGAGGGCGGAATAATTTGGCCGTGAGACGAAAAACGCCGATCAAAAATTCAGCTTCACGTTAGCGAGGAACGTCCGCTGCGAGAACGGGTGAAAGAGAAAATATTTCCGGTTGAGGACATTGTCCGCGCCGAGGCTGGCGGACCAGCGGTCGTTGACTTTGAAGTTGGCCTTGAGGTCGGCGACGAACCACGGAGCGAAACCCTGGTAGGTGTTCGGGTGGGTGTCGGTGTTGTCGAGCGTCGTGTAGAGCATCCCGCTGTACCGGCCGGCGGCGGAGAAGGACCACTTCGGGTTGAGCCGGTAGGTGGCGACGAAGGTGCCGCGCCAGTCCGGGATGTTGGGCAGGCGCTTGCCGATCGAGCTGCCCGGGATCGCGGTGGCGCTGGCCTGGCCGGAGAGGGCAAGGGTGCGGGCGTTGAGGTAGGTGACGCTGGCGTTGAGCTCGAGTCCCGGCACGAAGGCATCGCGCTGCTCGGCGAAGAACTCCACGCCGCGGGCGCGGACGTGGTCCACGTTCGACAGGTAAGAGAACAGCGTGGATGACCCCGCCACGAGCGGCTGGAACTGCGAGATGATGGCGTCGTGCACGTCATCCTGGAAGAGCGAGAGGCGCACCCGGCCGCGGGCGAAGGTCCGTTCGATCTTCACCTCGGCGGCAAGGACGTTGTCGGGCTTCAGGTCCGGGTTCGGGGAGGTGAACGTGGCGCCGGTGGAGACGAGTTGATAGAGCTCGGCGGCGGTGGCGAAGCGGTAGGCCTGGCCGACGGAGGTTGTCAGGGTCCACTTCGGAGCGATTGCCCAAGCGAACGTGGCCTTGGGGGAGAACCCGGACTTGCGCACAGTGGGCTGGGCCACGGTGGTGGCGCCGTTGACGTTGAGGCCGTCGTAGGCGCGCCACTCTTCGTAGCGGGCGCCGAAGGTGAGCTTCACATTCTGCGCGGCCTGCCAGTGGTCCTGCGCCCAGAGCGCCTGCGTGCGGGTCTTGCCGTCGCCCTCGGTGGCGATGCTGGTGTACGGTCCGCCGGCGCGCCAGTCGGACGTGTTGAAGGTGGGGTTGTACAGTTTGTAGCGATCGTCGTGAACGCCGAACGTGATCAGATGGGAACCGTTCTGGCCGCCGGGACGCCAGACGCCCTTGAGGTCGAGCGTGGACCAACCGGTGCCGCCGAGCACGGCGACGCGCCCGGCGGTGCCGAAGGTCGTGCCGGTGGCGGAGGCGGTGGTGGGGGTGCGCTGCTGATCGCGGTCCATGCGGTAGAGCGTGGCGACGGCCTCGAAGTCCCAATTGCCCCGGGTGTTGGTCTTGAGCGCGAGGCTGTGCGCCGCATGGCGCTGGAGCAGGCCGTAGGTGCTGCTGGCGAATCCGGCCTGGCCGGCGAACGTGGGTTGGCCGGCGGTGTCGCGCAGGTACGTGTCGACGGTGGAGTCGGCGGCGTTTTTCCAGAGGCCGACCGAGTAGGAGGCGCGCAGCGCGGGGGTGAGGTCGTAGGTGACCTTGACCTTGGCGTTGGTCATCCGGGTGTGGAGCAGGCCGGCGGCACCGAGAATGTTGGCGGCGGCGCCGAGCTTGTTGGTTTCGGCGAAGGCGCCGGTGGTGCCGGCGGGGAACGTCGTGCTGGTCACGTAGACGAGCGGCTGGCTGTGGCCGTCCTGGGTGTTGGCGCTGATCCAGGCGGCGAGCGGCCCGGCGCGGTCGCCGAACGTCACGGAGGTTTGGGACATCGGGTAGGTGTCGTGCGTGCCGTAGAGGCTGAACGATTGCCAGGACCGCGTGTGCTCAACCGAGCCCTCGCGCTTTTCCGGCAGGCGCGTGGTGATTTCCACCACGGCGCCCATCGAATTGCCGGCGTAGGCCGCCGAGTAGGGGCCGTACATCACGTCGATGCTTTCGATCTCCGCGGGGGCGACGAGACCCCAGCGCGGGGCGCCGATGTTGTTGTTGTTCGCGATCAGGGCGGTGAGCGGCACGCCGTCGGCGTAGATCAAGCTGCGGGCGCTGGAACTTACCCCCCAGGTGCGGGTGGCCATCACGGCCTGGGTGTCGCCGTTGTTGCGCTTCCGGAGAAAAAGGCTCGGCAGGTATTTCACCGCGTCCTCGGTGTCCACGATGTTGACGGTCTCCGCGATGCGTTGGGCGGAGACGCTGGCATGCCGGGGCAGGGTGAGGAGCGGGGTGATGATATTGTCGCCGGGCTGCGTGCCGGTGACGGTGAACGGATCAAGCGCGAAGGGTGCGGCGTTGGCGGCCGCGGGGGCGGCGGCGCCGGGGGAAAAGGCGGCGAGGGAAACGAGGGCGATGGCCAGCAGGAGAAATTTCATGGATAGACAGGAATGGGTTGGTGGTCGGGGTGGCCGGCCCAAGGCATGGGCGGGGATCGGCGGGGGGCCATCGCGGCGAGGCGGAAGCAAGGCGATCTCAGGCCACGGGGTGGCGCGGACGCGGCGCGTCGGGACGCGGACGGATGATCAAACCGCGGCGCGTGGCGGCGGGGTCGGTGGGCTGGCGCGGGGTGCCTCCGGGGGGAAGGCGGAAGGCGGGGGGCAGAGGACAGATGGCGGAAGTCGGAGGACGAATAAACCATCCGACGGGAGTGCCAGCGGCATTTTGCCGAGGGCTTTGCCTTCGGTGGCTCCGCTGGCGTTGGATTCTTTCTGTCCGTCCGCGCGGGTCTTCTGCACGACCTCGCATACGCCGCAAAGCTCTTCGCCGCTGAAGGTTTTTTTCGCGGCCTCGAGCAGGGGCATCGACTGCGCGTAGGTAGTGAACATGCGCGCCCAGGCAAAAGTCTGCACGGCGTCCCATTGGCTGCCCGTGGCGAAGAACCACGCGGTCAACGTCAGAAGGAGGGAGGCTTTCCGGCGCATGCGAGGCGGACCCAAGCGGGATGGGCGGATGGGGGCAAGCCACGGAAGCGCGGTAGAAGCGCGGCCGTCGCCAAACGGGATCCGTGTCTTATGGCGCGTTACTTCACTGTGCGCAGCTGCACGCTGTCGATCTTCTGGTCGTGCGAGACGATGTCGCTCGCGAGTATCAGCTTGTCGCCCGCCGTCACGAGGCCGAGACGGCGGAGCAGGCTGATGGCGCTTTCGATGGTATCGGCTGGGTCGGACGCGAAGGGCATCAGGACCGGTTCCACGCCGCGGAGCAGGCGCAGGTGGCGGAACGTGGTGGGCGACGGCGTGATCGCGAGGATGGGCGAGTGGGCCGGGCGCAGGGCGGCCAGACCCTGGGCCATGAAGCCGTGGCGGGTGAAGGTGACGAGCTTGGAGCGCGCGAGTTCGTTGGCGAGGACGGCGGCGGAGTGCAGCACCTTCATGCGTTCCCCGGTGAACACGGCGGGTTCGCGGAACGAAGGCTCCTCGATCTCGATGCGGCGGGCGATCCGGTCGAGCATCTGCACGCACTCGAGCGGGTATTTCCCGGTGGTGGTCTCGCCGGAAAGCATGATGCAGTCGGCCTGCTCGTAGACGGCGTTGGCCACGTCGGTGACCTCGGCGCGGGTCGGGACCGCCTGCGTGATCATGCTCTCGAGCAGGTGGGTCGCGATGATCACGGGCCGGCCCTGGGAGATGCAGGCCTGGACGGCGCGGCGCTGGATGGCGGGCAGTTCCTCGACGGCGCACTCGATGCCGAGGTCGCCGCGGGCGACCATCAGCGCGTCGGCCGCGCGCACGATCTCGTCGAGATTGCTGATCGCGGTCTGGTCCTCGATCTTGGCGATGATTCTTGCCTGGGACTTCATCCCGGCGAGCAGGGTGCGCAGTTCCCCGATGTCGGCGGCCGAGCGCACAAAGGACAGGGCGACGAAATCGATGCCCTCCTCGACGCCGACGGTGGTGTCGCCGCGGTCCTTCTCGGTCAGGGCCGGTAGGCTGATCGTGACGCCGGGCAGGTTGATGTGGCGCCGCGAAGTGAGGATCCCGGGGATGAGCACGCGGCAATGGACCGCCGCGTCGTCGCACGCGATGACTTCGAGGCGGATCAGTCCGCTGTCCACCAGCACGAGGGTGCCGGGCGAGACGTCCTTCACGATGCCGGGATAGTTGACGTGAACGGAGCGGACGGCGCCGGGCTCGCGCGGCTGAATGGTAAAGTCGAAGAGATCGCCGATCTCGAGCGGGATGGGCTGGGGTACGTCGCCGGTGCGGATCTCCGGGCCCTTGATGTCCATCATGATGGCGACCTCGCGTTCGAGGCGCTGCGAGACCTCGCGGATGCGGCGGACCGAGGTGCGGATCCACTCGTGGCTCGCGTGGGCCATGTTGAGGCGCACGACGTCGATCCCGCCCCGGATCAGCTTTTCGAGCATCGCCTCGCTCTCGGAGGCCGGTCCGAGAGTGATGATGATCTTGGTGTGGCGGGGCTTCGAGGCGGGCACGGCGGGAGATTGTCGGGTGGGCAGAGCAGATGCCACGCCGAAACCAGCGCGGATCTTGGCCACCCCATCAATCGGCCCATCCCGATCCTTTTTAACCGCGGATTTAACGGATTTAAAGGATGCGAACCCAGACTGTTGAACCGGTTTGCCCCGGAGGGCGCAGTGGAACGCGAGGTTCGATCCCGAGTATTCTCCTTGTGCGCCGTGCCCTCCGGCAAAACTGTCGTGGATCGAACGCCGGTCCATTAAATCCGTTAAATCCGCGGTTAAAACGGTTCGGCTTCAGACGAAATCGTAGAACGGCGTGCCGCCGTTGGGCTCGACGATGGAGAGCGGAAGGCCGAGCGGGGCGAGGGTGCGGGCCACGACGTCGGGGTGGTTGCAGTCGCGGCTGAGGTGCGTGAGGAAAACGCGCTGCCAGCGCGGGCTGGTGACCGAGGCGAGGAGCTCGCGGGCGCCCTCGTTGGAAAGGTGGCCGTGGCGGCCGCTGATGCGCTGTTTCACGGACCATGGCCGCTTGGAGTCGGCCTGAAGCATTGTGGCGCAGTGGTTGGCCTCGACGACCAGCACGTGGGCCTCGCGGATGCGTTCGCGGATGTGGGCCGGGGCATGCCCGAGGTCGGTGAGCCAGGCGAGGCTGCGCCGGGGGGAGAGGAGGTCATCCTCGTGGCCCGAGTGAAACATGAACCCCACCGGGTCGGC
>CAIYFD010000059.1 GCA_903925425.1 uncultured Opitutia bacterium
CCTGGCCGGGATTGATGCCCCAAGTGACGCTCGGTGCGATGTCCGCCGCGTTGATGCGCACGACGTCGTCGTACTTGCAGCCGGGGTCGGAGGCGAAGGACTTCCAGCGCGTCACAGCCGCATCCCAGTCCGCGCCCTTCGGCGAGTACGGGCGGCCCTTGAGGTAGGCGAAGGTGGTCTCGGCGGGATTGACGTAGCCTGCGCGGGCGCCGCCCTCGATCGACATGTTGCAGACGGTCATGCGCTCCTCCATCGAGAAGCGGTCGAAGACCTCGCCGGCGTACTCGTAGGCGTAGCCCGTGCCGCCGTTCACGCCGAGCTGGCGGATGATGTGGAGGATCACGTCCTTGGCGTAGACACCGGGGCGCAGCTGGCCGTTGACCTCGATGCGGCGGACCTTGAGCCGACCGAGCGCCATCGTCTGGGTCGCGAGCACGTCGCGCACCTGGCTGGTGCCGATGCCGAAAGCGATCGAGCCGAACGCGCCGTGGGTGCTGGTGTGGGAGTCGCCGCAGGCGATCGTGGTGCCCGGCTGGGTGATGCCCTGCTCGGGACCGACGATGTGCACGATGCCCTGTTTGCCGGAGGCGCGGTCGAAGAAGGTGATGCCGAACTCGGCGCAGTTCTTCCGGATCTCGTCCATCATGGCCTGCGCGAGGGTGTCGCGGTACGGCTCCTGGAACTGGTCGGTCGGCACGATGTGGTCCACCGTGGCGAACGTGCGGTGCGGCATGAGGACCTTGAGCTTCAGGTCGCGCATCATGCCGAAGGCCTGGGGCGACGTGACCTCGTGGATCAGGTGCGTGCCGATGAGGAGCTGGGTCTGGCCATTGGCCAGGGTGCGGACCGCGTGGGCGTTCCAGACTTTTTCGAAGAGGGATTCGGGCATGGTGAAACTGGTTTTGAGTTCGGGGTTCAGAGCTCAGGGTTGCGAACCCATCGGACGGAACCGCCAGGTATTACGCTGATTGGTGCAGAGACTAACAGAACGGCATCATAACAGAAAATACTTCTTTTATTGAAACTGATGCCAAAATGGCATCACTAGGGTTCCGCAACTCTGAACTCCGAACCCGGAACTCCCAACCGAAGCGAAGCGATGGCGAGAGAGTATCAATACCCGTTCGAGCTGCGCCATCTGGTCTATTTCCGGGAGGTGGCGCGGCGGCTGCACTTCCGGCAGGCGGCCGAGGCGCTCTCGGTCGCTCAGCCGGCTCTCTCCCGCAGCATCGCGCAGCTCGAGGAAATGCTCGGGGCGGACCTGCTCAACCGGACCAAGCGCAAGGTTGAGATTACTCCGGCGGGCAAGGCCCTGCTGGAACGGATCGAGCCCCTGCTCCGCGGGCTCGCCGCCATCCCCGGCGACATCCGCGCCCTCGCCGGCGGACAGGCCGGGCACCTGAAGGTCGCCTTCACCGGCCTCGCCATGGCCACCGAGCTCCCGCGCATCCTGCGCGAGTTCAGCCGGCGTTATCCCGGCGTGCGGGTGGAACTCAACGAGTCCCCGACGTCCGTCCAGCTCGCGGCGCTGCAGGCTGGCGACATCGCGTGCGGTTTTTTCCATCCCGACGCCACCCTGCCCCCGGGACTGCAGACCCGGCTGCTCCTGCGCGAGAAAAACGGCGTGCTCCTGCCGGCGGACCATCCTCTCGCCCGCAAAGCCGCGCTCACGCTGCGCGACCTCAAGGCCACCCCCTTCGTGCTTTTCCCGCGCGCCAACAATCCCGGCTTCCACGACCGCATCATGGCCGCGTTCGCCGGCGCCGGCGTGAGCCCCCGCATCGCTGAGGAAGTCTGGCCGCGCGCCAACGGCGTGGGCCTGGTGCGCGCCGGGCTGGGAGCGACGTTCATGACGCCCTCCGAGGCGAAGTATCTGCCGCCCGAGATCGTGTTCCGTCCGCTCCGGGGCCCCGCGCCTGAAAGCCGGCTCGTGCTCGGCTGGCGAGGGTCTCCCCCGCCCGATCCAGCGCTGGCCGCTTTTCTCGCCGTAGCCGGTGAATCCGGCTCGCCAAAGCGGGCCTCCGACCGATCAGTCTGATCCGACCGCTCGGTCCGATCACCCATGCTCCACCTCCGGGAAATCACCAAGGCCGCCAACTGCCCCGACGGGTTCCCCTTCGCCCTGCCGACTATCCGGAGCCTCAACACGCTGAAGCTCACGGCACCCGTCACGTTTCTCATCGGCGCCAACGCCACCGGCAAATCCTCCCTGCTCGAGGCCCTCGCCATGGCCAGCAACCGCGTCGTGGTCGGCGGCCTCGACCTGAAGCGCGACCCCAGCCTCGACGCCATCCGGTCCCTCGCCAAGGCCCTCAAGCTCACCTGGTCCAAGCGCACCGCCCGCGGCTTTTTCCTGCGCGCGGAGGACTTCTTCAATTTCGCCCGCCGCAACCGCGATCTCAGCGCCGAGCTGCAGGGCTATGCGGACAAGCACGCAGACGATCCGCGGGTCAAAGGCTACCTGCTCGGGCAGAAACGCAGCCTTGAGATCCGCTATGGCGACCTCGGCGCCGCCTCGCACGGCGAGAGTTTCCTCCGGGTCTTCCAGTCGCGCATCGTGCCCCAGGGCCTCTACCTGCTCGACGAGCCCGAGGCTGCGCTCTCGCCGCACTCGCAATTGGCGTTCCTGTTGCAGATCCGCGACGCCGTGGCGGCCGGCTCCCAATTCATCATCGCGACCCACTCCCCGATCATCGCCAGCTTTCCGGAAGCACAGATCCTGGAGTTCGGCCCCGACGGCATCCGTCCCGCCGCCTACGACGACCTCGAGGGCGTCAGCCTCTACCGGCACTTCCTGCGCAACCCGAAACAGTACCTCGACCGGCTGTTCCGGTAGTCACACCGACTAAGGCGTGAGCACCGCATCGTCGTCGGTGCCGAAGCGCTGGTCGGGGCCGGCGGAGCGGATTTCCATCCGGGTGCCGCTGAGCTGGTGAAAACGGAACGGTGTGCCCCAGCGGTCCGTGAGCTCGCCGGTTGCGTTGATCGCCGGGTGGTCCTTCG
>CAIYFD010000060.1 GCA_903925425.1 uncultured Opitutia bacterium
AGGAGGGAGAGCAGGCCGGCCCAGATGACCATGCCCGAGAGCGGGATCAGCGCGAAATTCACCAGCAGCGCCCCCGGCGTGAACATGCCGAAGAAGTTCAGGCCGGTGACGGTGCCGACGAGCGAGGACGACAACCCGATGGCGGCCGCGGTCCGCAGGTGGTTCCAGAGCCACGCAGTCCGGCGATGCCACCAGCGCCAGGTCACCCGCGGCAACGATCGGAACGGCGCCCACTGTTCCTGCCAGGCTTCGTCGAGCGGGAGGCCAAGCAGGATCAGCGCGGCGACCATTCCGTAGCTCATTTGCAGGCTCGCGCTGAAAACCTGCAGCGGCGCCGCCAGCAGCACGCAGGCCAGCGACGCGGTGAGCGCCGCGAGCAGATTCAGCGGGCGTCGCAGCGAAAACGCGACCCGCACCAGCGCGACCATCACGAACGCCCGCACAGCCGACGGCGCGGTGCCGGTGATGTCCACGTAGAGCCAGAGCGCCACGAGTTCGATCACGAGACGCGGGAGCGCCGGCAGACGCAGTGCGGCCAGTCCGGTTTGCAGCGCCAGCGCGATCACGGCAATGTGCAGGCCGCTGATCGAAAAGATGTGCATGGTCCCGCTGAGGCGGAACTCCCGCACCTGCTCATCGTTCAGTTCCTGCTGCCGACCGAGGACCATGGCGCGATAGGCCGCGGCGAGTTCCGTGGAGCGATGAGCGGTGTCGAGCGTCAGGATCGCCTCGAAGCGCGCCGCGGCCTTCGCGCAGAAGCGACGATAGGCGTTGGCGGGTGCCAACTCGTTGAGCATTTGTCCGCGCTCGAATCGGAAGTTCACGCCGGAGTCGGCCAGAAAACCGTCGAAGGTGTCGCTGGCCGGGTCGGCGGGCAGCGCCGTCAGCACGCCGCGGGCGGCGATCCGGGTCGAGACGATCGGCGCGGGCGTTCCGGCGGACAGGGCCAACGACACGTACAACCGCTGTCCGCGCAGCTCGCGGAGATGGGGTTGCGTGGCGGTGACGCGCGCCAGACCGTTCAGACGGTTCGGCCAGCGCGAGCTGAAGACGCGTTCCACTTCCAATTCCAACTCGGCTTCGCGCGGCGGCAGTTGTTCGCGGACCGGCAGGTGCCGTTGGTGCAACGCATGGCTGGCGTCGCCCGCCAGAAACATCGCGAGCACCAGCAGCCCGGACCAAACCCCGGCGCCCCGCCGCGCGGCCCACGCGGCAAGCCCGGAGGCCAGCAGCGCGCTGCCGAGCAGCCACGGCACCGGGGCAGGCAGGCCGGCCCGACCCGCACCCAGCCCGGCGAGAAGAGGCAGGACGACCCAGAGGAGAGGCGCGCGATGACCGAGACTGCGGTTCACGGGTGACGGAACCCGATTTTGCGGTCGTGCGGTGGATCCGGTGACGCCAGCAGCAGCCGCATCGCTTCACAGAGTTCCGAAATGGCTGAATCGTATCCGACGTTCTTTCGCTCCAGTTCGGCCAGACGCGCGGTGAGTTCGCGATGAACCGCCATGGTATCGCGCAGGTTGATGAAGGCGCGGATGACATGGACCGAGAGATCCACCGCCCGTGGCGAGCGCAGGACATTTGCTGCCATCAACGCTCCGTGCTCGGTGAACGCCCAAGGGAGGTAGGCCGATCCACGGTTTGACCGGGAACTCATCGCAATTTGCGATGAGTTGTGGCTAATACACTCTCTTCCAGTTACTTCCGGCTCGCCCCGGGTCTGACCGGAACTGAGCGCGACCATCTCAGCCCGGGTAAGTTGAAAGCGAAAATCGACCGGAAAGCGGGCGACATTTCGTTTCACCGCCTCATTGAAACGATGGGTGGGAACATCGTAGATTGCGGCCAAATCCTTGTCCAAGATGACCCGGCGCACGCGGACCACGTGGATCAGATTCTGAACCTGTTCGACGGATAGAGGCAGGGATAGGCTCATATCC
Source organism: uncultured Opitutia bacterium (assembly GCA_903925425.1). Classification (GTDB taxonomy): domain Bacteria; phylum Verrucomicrobiota; class Verrucomicrobiia; order Opitutales; family Opitutaceae; genus CAIYFD01. The sequence continues at coordinate 1,941 of CAIYFD010000060.1, forward strand.
CCTAGAACGCAGAAAAGGGCTCCGATCTTTCACCCAATCTTCAGCAACCGGCAGTTTCTTAACCGCGGATTTAACGGACTTAAAGGATAGCAAGCTCCGCGGACGGTCGATCCATCGGGGATTTAACCACGGATTGCACGGATTACGCGGATCCGATCCACCGGACCATTTTGCACAGGAGATAACTGCGGAAACGAAGATTTCGTTCCGGGTATTCTCCGCGCCCTCCTGTAAACCTGCTGGAAGGATCGGGGTCCCATCCGTGCAATCCGTGTCATCCGTGGTTAAAAACTCCCCGATCTTCTCCTCGGCATTCTTGGGCGGGGCGGCCTTGTGCTCATCCGCGGTTAATGAATGAATCCGCGGCCATGATTCCTGCCGAAGAACAACCCTCGCTCTTCGCCGAGCCGCCTGAGCCGGTTCGGGCGCCGGAGGAGCCGGCGGCGGGCGCGCCGCTCGCTGCGCGGATGCGGCCACGGAAACTCGCGGAGGTCGTGGGGCAGGACCATCTGCTCAAGGCGGGCAGCCTCCTGCCGCGGCTCGTCGCGCAGAACCGCTTTGGCTCGCTGCTGTTCTACGGGCCGCCGGGCTGCGGCAAGACCAGCATCGCGGAGGCGATCGCGCATGAGACGAAAAGCCGGTTCGTGCGCGTCAACGCTGTGATGTCCAACGTCGCCGAGCTGCGCGAGATCCTCGCCGCGGCGCGGCGCCGGCCCGAGGCGCGGACCATCCTCTTCATCGACGAGCTGCACCGCTTCAACAAGTCGCAGCAGGACCTGCTCCTGCCGGACGTCGAGGCGGGCAGCGTGCGGCTCATCGGCGCCACCACCCACAACCCCGGTTTCTACGTCAACCCGCCGCTGCTCTCGCGCAGCCATCTCTTCCGGCTCGAGCCGCTGGCCCCGGCGGCCATCGCCGGCGTGCTGCGGGCCGCGCTGGCCGATCAGGAGCGCGGGCTCGGGGCGCACGGCTGCACGGCGGAAGACAAAATCCTGGCCGACCTCGCGGTGCTCTGCGACGGCGACCTGCGCCGCGCGTTGAATGCGCTCGAGGTGCTCGTACTTGGCCTGCCGGAGAAATCCGCCGTGACCTCCGCCGAGCTCGAGGTTTTTGCGCGCGAGCGGCGCATCCGCTACGACGCCGACGAGGACGAGCACTTCGATACCATCTCCGCGTTCATCAAAAGCTGCCGCGGCTCCGATCCCGACGCCGCGATGTACTGGCTCGCCAAGATGCTGGCGGGCGGCGAGGACCCGCGCTTCATCGCGCGGCGGCTCGTGATTCTCGCGAGCGAGGACGTCGGCCTGGCCGACCCGCAGGCGCTGCCGCTTGCGGTGGCGGCGCACCAGGCGTGCGACTTCATCGGGTTGCCCGAGGCCGAGCTGACGCTGGCACACGCCACGCTGTACATCGCGACGGCGCCGAAGAGCAACTCGGCCACGCTGGCGCTCGGGGCGGCGCACGCCGTGCTGAAAAATGCGCCCGTGCAGTCGGTGCCGCTGCCGTTGCGCGACAAGAGCGGCGAGGCGAGCAAGCAAGCGGGCCACGGCAAGGGCTACGCCTACTCGCACGAGTTCCCCGAGAACATCTCCGGGCAGGACTACCTCGAAAAGCCGCTCGCGCTCTATACCCCGAAGACCGCCGGAGCCGAGGCGGTCATCGCCGAGCGTCTGGACCGCTGGAAAAAGCTGAAGACAGGGCGGTCAGTCCCAAGGTAAGGCTGGGTCGACGACCCGGCCGCGATGATCTCAAACCGTTTTTGCCACAGAGGCACAGAGACACAGAGTCCGGAAGGCTTGGGGTTCGGACTCCGAAACAAAAACAACGAGGCTTGGGCTCCGTGAGCTCTGTGTCTCTGTGGCAAAACGTCCGAAAGCAATCGCGGCCGCCTCGGCGAGGCAGCCCTACCTATCAATCTCAGAGTGCCGCGAGGGCGGACTTCATCCGGCGGATCGCCTCTTCGAGGGTGGCGCGGGTGCAGCCGAGGTTGATTCGCACGTAGGTGCCACGCGTCACGCCGAAAGGTGCGCATTCGCTCAGGCCGACGCCGAACTTTTCAAAATGGGCGATGGGGTCGGTCAGGTTGAGGGCGGTGACATTGAGCCACCCGAGGTAGGTGGCCTCGAGCGGCGCCTCGAGCTTCATCCCGGGCAGTTCGGTGGCGAGGGCCTGCACCAGCCGGTCGCGGTTGCCGCGCAGGTGCGCGAGCAGCTCTTGCCGCCACGGTTCGCAGTCGCGGTAGGCGGACTCGCAGGCGGCGAAGCCGAGCGTGGTCACCTCGGCCACGATGCCCGCCGTCGCGCGGATGAACTTCGTGCGCAGGGTATCGTCAGGGATGATCGCGAACGAGGTGCCGAGGCCGGGGACGTTGTAGGTCTTGCTCGGCGCCATCAACGTGATGGTGCGCGCGGCGATCGCGGGGGAAAGGGTGGAGGTCGCGACGTGGCGCAGTGCCGGATCGAGGATCAGGTCGCAGTGGATCTCGTCCGAGCAGAGCACGAGGTTGTGCCGGACGCAGAAGTCCGCGAGCCGCTCGAGCTCAGCGCGGCGCCAGACGCGCCCGATCGGATTGTGCGGGTTGCAGAGGAAAAATATCCGGGTCCGGGGCGTGACGGCCTTCTCCAGCGCCTCCCAGTCGATCTCCCAGCGCCCGACCGGGCCGGAGGTGTTCAGGAGGCACGGCACGCCGACCGGCACGCGGCGGGAGTTGCGCGGCGCGGAGAGGAAGGGCGGATAGATCGGGGTCAGCGTGAGGATTTCCTCGCCGGGCTCGGCGAAGGCCTGGGAGGTGACGTTCAATCCGACGACCAGGCCCGGCAGCCAGACCAGCCAAGCGGGCTCGATTTTCCAGCCGTAGCGCTCGGCCAGGGCGTCGACGACCGCCTTGATGGTGGACTTGGTCGGGCGGGCGTAACCGAAGATGCCGTGATCGACGCGCCGGTGCAGCGCCTCGAGGAGTGCGGGCGGGGATTTGCAATCCATGTCCGCCACCCACATCGGGAGGATGTCGCGCCCCTCGTATTTCTGCCATTTCTGGGAGTCGGTGCCGAGGCGGCCGGGCGGATGGGTGAAGTCAAAGCTCATGCGTGGCGAAACC
>CAIYFD010000061.1 GCA_903925425.1 uncultured Opitutia bacterium
CGATCTTTCAATAAATCGGATCAGCCGATCCGAATTATCGCGGCTGAGGCCCCGCCTCAGCCCTACCCGCGGAAATATTACCCGCAGAAATGCCGGCGGCGATTGCCGTATGATCGAGGTAGGGTTGAGGCGGGGCCTCAACCGGGATCGTGTTCATCGCGGCTGAGGCACCGCCTCAGCCCTACCTCGGAACCCTACCTCAATCCCTACTTCCCCGCGGGCGCAGCTCCGGCATTACCCTCGAGGTAGTAGGTCCGGCCGGCGACGCGGCTGATCTTGAGATACTGCTGCCAGGTCCTGCCCGCGACGACGAAACTGGCATCCAGCGTTTCGTTTTCGACCGGGGGCGTGGCCGTGCTGCCGGCAAAGGCCTCTTCCAGCACCCGGCCGTCAATGCCTGCGGGAACCGGAATGCCCAGCAGCCGCAGCGCCGTCGGGGCCACGTCGCTGTTGGCACTCGGCGTTTCGCTGCGGAAACCGGCGCGAAAGGCCGGCCCCGCGGCGATGAGCGTGTTGCTCATGTCGTAGCGGGAGAGACTGCCGTGCATGCCCTGGCGGGGATTGTAGCTGGTCGAGGTATTCACCAGCAGACCCGGCGGAAGACCCTCGGCCGGGATATCCGAAGTCCAGCGCATCGCCATGACCACGTCGGGCGCGTTCGGGCCATCGAGCCCGACATCGGCGAGGGAAAACGTGCCGGCGATCTTGTCCCGCGTCATGAGCACGCCGGCGTAGGCGGTCGTCTGCAGGTAGCGCACAAGGCGCTCGGTCACCGCGGGGTCCTTCCCCACCACGTAGAAGGTCGCCAGCCCGCCCAGCGTCACCCCGACAATCGTGCCGTTCTGCGGCTTATCCCGGAAGCCGCTGCCGACCGGAAAGCCTTGGCGGCTCACATCCGTCAGCACGTCGACCGTCTGCGCGATGGTCGAGAAGCCGTGGTCCGAAACCACCATGATGTTCGTCCGGGCCCGGCGGCCGCTGGCCTCAAGCGCGGCGAGCACCAGCCCCAGGTTGGTGTCGCTGTTGCGCAGGGCAGCGCGGGACTGCGGGCTGCCGGGCCCGGTGCCGTGCTGGGAATAGTCCGGCTCGCTGAGCCAAAGCACGCTGAGCGCCGGCAGATCGGCGCCGGACCAGATGACCTTGGTCAACGCTTCGGTCGTCCAGCGGTCCTGCCGCGTGTTCACAAAAAAACGCCGGTCGGGCGCGGGCGGGATCGGTCCGAGCTCGGCCACGAGGCGATCCTTGAAGGCGCCCGGAATGGAGGCGCCGCCATAAACTGTGGGTGATTCCACGGTGCGATTGGCCCAGTCGCGGTCCCAGAGCAGCGCCACGCCCTTGGTGCCGGCGACGGCGGTGCGCAGCCCCTGCGCCCGGAGGATCTGCGGCAGAGTCTGCACCGAGATCCAACGCGAGGCGCGATCTCCGGTCCAGGCCGCCCACTCGTCCTCCATGGCGACGGGGAACAGCGGATCCACGTCCGGCCGGTATTCCACGTTGCCGGTCACCCCCGTGCGGCCGGGCCGCATGCCGGTGGCCAGCGCAGTGCCATTGACCTCGGTGGACGAGGCGTAAACGGGATGATGATTGGCGAAGAACGTCCCGGCCTTGGCCAAGGTGACGAGATTCGGCATGTCCGCCTCGACCACGGAATCAGGCCGGAGTCCGTCCATCACCACGATCACGACCGGATCGGCCGCAGCGCCGCGGGAAAGAACCGTCAGGAAAAGGTACGCGGCCCCGAGAGCGATCGACTTTCGCATGCCACAACATGTCCGCACCCACCCAATTCTGTCAAAAATCCATCATCGGGCGGAATTCCCCGCAGAACATGATCACCCAAAAGGCGAAACCACCGCGGCAACCGGTCGTCATTGAACGCGAAATGAATTTACAAAGGAAACGGCGTTGTAACACGCTCCGCCCACCTTTCTGCATTCGTGGCGTTGCCCCGCGCCGGTCGCACCGAGTCATTTTCTGATGTTCCAAGCCGTCAAGGACGCCCTCGAGACCCTCCCACCCATCGCCCTGTCCGAGATGGACAGCGTGAGGCTGATGGATCGCACCGACACGAAGTTTGTCTTTCCCGTCAGCCTGCTGCCTGCGGTCCTGCACGAGGTGCGCGACAGCTACCGGTCGTTGGTGGTCTCGGACACGCGCCTGAGCAAATACGAGACGCTCTATTACGACACCGCGGACTTCGACCTCTACCACCGCCATCACGCCGGCCGGTCGAGCCGCTTCAAGGTCCGGTCGCGGCGTTACGTGGAGTCCGATCTCTGCTTCTTCGAGGTCAAGTACCGCAACAACAAGGGCCGCACGATCAAGAACCGCATCCGGACGCCGGCGATCGAGGATTTCATTTCCGAGCATCCCGCCCGGCTGCTGGGCGAGCTCTCCAACCTGGATCCGGCCACCCTCCAAGGCACGATCTGGGTCAACTACCAGCGGGCGACGCTGGTCAGCAAGCACACCGCCGAGCGCCTGACGCTCGACCTCGGCCTGACCTTCCGCACCGCCCACCAATCGATCGACTTCGGCAAGATGGTCATTGCCGAGGTGAAGCGCGAGAAGGCCAACTCCATCTCGCCGGTGATCTCCGTGTTCAACCAGCGCCGGATCCGCGCCGGATCGATCAGCAAATACTGCCTCGGCCTGATCTCCATCCACGCCAGTCTGCGGAAGAACAACTTCAAGGAACAGCTCCGCCACTTTCAACGCATCCTCAATAATGCAGCCTAAACTCCTCCTCACCCTCTTCGCCTTCCTGCTCTTCCTTGCCCCGGCGGCCAACCTGCCGGTCCTCACCGAGGCCCGCGCCGCCAGTGCGCAGAAACAGGCGCTGAAGGAAGAGGCGACGGCCGCCGGTGATTCCGTCGGCACCAACAACGACGCGCCGCCATTCTTCAGCCTCAAGTTTGAGCGGTTGAAAAAGACCTTTCTCCCCCGTCTCGGCGTGGACCTCCTTTGCATCCTCATCCTCGTCGTCGGGATCTACTATCCGCACTACAAGAAGACCGATTACTTCTTCACGTTCTTCATGTTTAATGTGACGATTTTCCTGATCACCTACCTCCTGAGCCAGGTTGATCTTTCGATGGGCGCCGCCTTCGGACTCTTCGCCGTTTTCTCGCTGCTCCGTTACCGCACGGAGGACATTTCGACCAAGGACATGACCTACCTTTTCGTGTGCATTGCGCTCGGGCTCCTATCGGCGGCGAACAAGGGCACGATTCTGGAAATGTTTGTGATCAACGGCACCATTCTGATCTGCGCATTCCTCCTCGACGGCCGGGTGCTCTTCCGCCCGGTTGAGACCAAGAACCTGCAGTACGACAGCATCGATAAGACCAAGCCCGAGCACTACTTGGAGCTCCTGAAGGAGCTGCGCGAGCGCACCGGCCTCGACATCCATAAGTTCACGGTCGGCCGCATCGACTACCTGCGCGACACCGCGAACATCAAGGTCTACTATTACGGCCAGCCCGGCAGCGAGTAACCGTAGCCCGGGGATGGGCCACAGATCGAGGTAGGGCTCAGGCGGTGCCTCAGCGGGGATCGGAAACATCGCGGCTGAGGCACCGCCTCAGCCCTACCCTCCCCGCTCAGAACGTATGCACAAACAGTCCCGAGCGGAGCTTGGGCTCAAACCAAGTGCTCTTCGGCGGCATGATCTGGCCGGCATCGGCGATGTCCATCAGTTGACCGATCGTCACCGGGTAGAGGGAGAAGGCCACACCACCGTCGGCGTTGATCCGCTGCACGAGTTCGCCGGTGCCGCGGATGCCACCGACAAAATCGACGCGCTTGCTGGTGCGCGGATCGTCGATGCCGAGCAAAGGCGCGAGAAGTTTGTCCTGCAGTACGCTCACATCGAGGCGTGAGACCGGGTCGGCCTTCGGATCGGCCGGGCATTTCAGGCCGTACCATTTTCCGCCGAAATACATACTGACCTGCCCCACGGCGGAGGGAGACGGGGCTGCATTCTCGGTCAGGCCGAATGTGTCGCGCACTTTCGCGAGGAAATCGGCCGCGGTGTGGCCATTCAGGTCGAACACGATCCGGTTGTACGGAAGGATCTTCAGCTCGCTCGCCGGAAACATGACGCAAAGGAACCAGTTGTAGTCCTCGTCGCCCCGGTGGGCCGGATTGCGCTCGCGCCGCAGGCGGGCCACGCGGGCCGCACTGGCCGCGCGGTGATGGCCGTCGGCGATGTAGGTTAGCGGCACGCGGCCGAAGGCCTGGATCCAGGCGGCGCCGCCGGCGATGCGCCACACGGTGTGCCGGATGCCGTCGGGGGCCGTGAAGTCATGCAGCGGCTCTTCCTTCACCTTCGCGTTCACGAGCGCCGTCACGGCGGCTTCGTCGCGGTAGGTCAGGAACACCGGGCCCGTGTTGGCGCCGAGGGTGTCGATCAGGCGGGTGCGGTCGTCCTCCTTGTCCTTGCGGGTCTTCTCGTGCTTCTTGATCAGTTCGGCATCGTAGTCCTCGACATGGCAAACCGCCACGAGGCCGCGCTGGTGGTGGGCGCCCATCTGCTGCTCGTAGATATAGAGGCAGGGCCCGGCTTCGCGGCCGATCACGCCGTCGCGCTGGAGCCTCAGAAAATTCTCGTTGGCCTTGGCGTAGACCGCGGCGCTGTACGGGTCAGTGCCACCCGGCAGGTCGATCTCGGCGCGGTCCACGTGGAGCAGGCTGCGCGGCCGGTCGACCGCCAAGGCGGCCGCCTCGGCGGCGTTGACGACATCATAGGGCACACACGCCACTTCAGGCGCGAGCGCAGGCTGCGGGACAAGACCTTGGAAGGCGCGGATTCGCATGGGAAGGCGCTGAGGTTGCGCGCCGCCGGCCGAGAGGCACGAAAAAAAAGGCCCGCCGGAATGGCGGGCCTGAAAACTGGGACCTGACGGACGCTTATTTCTTCGGTGCGGACGTGCCGCGCTTGAACTTCGAAGTGAACTTCTCGACGCGACCGGCGGTGTCGACCAAGCGCTTCTCCCCGGTGTAGGCCGGGTGAGAGTCCATGGTCACATCGCGCACGATGACGCTGTATTCAACGCCGTCGATGGTCTCCTTGCGGGCAGACTTCATCGTCGATGTGGTCAGGAATTTCTTGCCGGTCGCAACGTCAACGAAGCAGACCGGATTGAGGGAGGGATGGCCTTCGGCTTTCACGGTAAAATGGAAATATTAGCCCTGGCGCGCCTTGTAACGCGGGTCGGTCTTGTTGATGACGTAGATCTTGCCGCGGCGACGGACCACCTGACAGTCCGGGTGACGCTTCTTGGCGGATTTGATTGAGGAAACGACTTTCATAAAGGGCAAAAAGGAGAGGGTCGCGCCGGGTGCTGTCAACGGAATTTCCGGGGCCCTCCAGCGGTAGGGCTGAGGCGGGGCCTCAGCCGGGATCGAACGGTCATCGCGGTTGAGGCCCCGCCTCAACCCTACCTCGGAAACATCGCGTCTGAGGCCCCGCCTCAACCCTACCATTCACACCATCAGTTTTGGGCCGGGTCATCGGGACCCTCCGTCACG
>CAIYFD010000062.1 GCA_903925425.1 uncultured Opitutia bacterium
CTCGATCGGCAGCTCGACGAAACGACGCCCGGGGAGGATCTTGTCGAAGATCCGGCTCACATTGTTGGCATCCGCATCGCCCCATGAGTCGGTCATGAGCATGAAGCCGCCGTTCGTCAGGTAGGCCCGGAGGGCGATGATTTCCTCGTCGGTCAGCGCGAGCGAGCCAGGGGCCGACGCGAAGAGGAAGGGATAATCCGCGAGTTCCGGAGCCGTCGCGTGGACGATCCGCCCGTTGGGATCCACCTTGAGCGCGGTCATCTGCTGCAGCCGGTAGGAGAGATTGAGATCGGCATCGGGCAGGTCGGTGGTCCAGCCGCCGCGGCCACGGCCGGCGGGCATGTTCCGGCCCGGCGAGTCATAGCGCAGGCGGGCGAAGGTGAAGACGTCCTTCTCGTAGCCGACCGGATTGGTCCACTCCGGCGTGCCCACGCTGCGGGTGCCGATCTCGCGGGCGGTGGTGACCCCGGCGTCGACGTAGATCTGGCCGCCGCCGAAACCGCCCCGGAAGCCCCCGAATTGGGCGAACAAGGTCGTGGCCACGCCAAGCCCCGCGAGGGTTAGCAGCAGGCGTGTGGAGGGGAAGCTTCGGTTCACGGGCGGGGGCATCGCAGATGGGAGAAGCTCACGGATGCACCATTCCCGGTGCGGCGGCAAAAAAGAAGCTGAGCCTTTGCGTTACAGTCCGGTTTCATTGCGGGCCTGAAATACCGGACGGGCGTTCACCGCGAGCGCTGGTCCAGCCAGCCCACCAACTCCGCGAGCACGGCATCGGCGAAATGCTGCTGGGTCGCGGTGCGGTTGAAGCCGAGGCACTGGATCTCGCCTTGCCGCACCACCGTCACACGGCCGCGCTGGCGGACGGCGATGGCCCAATGGGCCAGGGGCTGGGTCGCCTTCTGCGCCGGCGCGGGCTCGGCATAACCGGTGATCGCCACTGCGACGTCGCTCCCGAAAAGCCGGCAGACGCCGCGTGCCATTTCGGCCGCCACGTCCGCGGAGACACAGTTCACCTTCCGGGCCGCCGCGCGTTTGACGCCGAGGTGCCGGACCTTCTCGTCGAGCGTGTAGGTGGTGATTCCGCCGAGGAAGAATTCCGAGGCGCCGGAAATCTCGCCGATCCGCGACTGGATCCGCCCGCAGGTCACGCTTTCCGCCACCGCGAGGGTGCGGCGGGGGCGCTGGAGCATGAGCCGCTTCAATTCAGTCAGGGATTTCATGGCGTGATCATGAGCGAGGGATCCGGAATATTTGAACCACGGATTTCACGGATGGCACGGATTGGGGGATCGGAAGCATGATGATCCGTGTCATCCGTGAAATCCGTGGTTCAGAAACGGATCGACGAACCGCTCAGGCCAGTTCCAGGCCGACCGGGCAGTGGTCGCTGCCCATCACCTCGGGGCTGATCCAGGCGCGCTTCAGGGCGGGGCGCAGTTTTTCCGCGGCGACGAAATAGTCGACGCGCCACCCGATGTTTCGGGCGCGGCAGTTCATCATCTGGCTCCACCAGCTGTAATGCCCCGGGCCCGGCTCGAGCGCGCGGAAGGTGTCGATGAAGCCATGGTCGAGCACCGCCGAGAAGTTGGTGCGCTCCTCGTTCGTGAAGCCCGCGTTGCGCCGGTTGGTCTTGGGATTGGTCAGGTCGATGTCCTGGTGCGCCACGTTGAGGTCGCCGCAGAACACCACCGGTTTTCCCTTTTTTCCGAGCTTCTTCAGGAACGCGAGGAACGCGCCGTCCCACTCCTGCGTGCGGTACTCGAGCCGGGTGAGGCCGCGCTGCGAGTTCGGCTGGTAGACGTTCACGAGGTGGAAGTCGGCGAACTCCGCCGTGAGCACGCGGCCCTCTTGGTCGTGGCCGGCGACGCCGATGTCGGGCGTGACGGCGAGCGGCTTCACGCGGGTGAGGATGGCGGTGCCGCTGTAACCCTTCTTGGACGCGCTGTTCCAGTGAATCTCGTAACCCTTCGGCCAGGTCACGTGCTGGACGTCGCCCGGGTGGGCCTTGGTCTCCTGCAGGCAGATCACGTCGGCATCGGCCGATGCCACGTAATCCAGCAGGCCCTTTTTCAGGGCGGCGCGGACGCCATTGACGTTCCAGGACACGAGCTTCATCGCCGCCACGATTCCAATCCGGCGGGACGGCGCGAGGTAAAATACATTCCGGTCATGATTCCACGGGCCGGAATTTCGTGCGAAATTCGATCCTAATTGCTTTGGGCTGCGTCGTACTCACGGTGGCAGATTCCGCTTCCCCCCCCCCCCCGCCCCCCGCTTCAAGATGCGCCCGCTTTCCCTTCCCTGCCTTGAGAACCTGAGGATTTGTGGTGCGCTGGGACTTCTCTCGTTGCTCGTGGCTGGGTGTGCTTCCCGGGTTCCGCCGCAGCCTGCGCCAGCGGCTCCGGCGGTTGCCGTTGCGCCAACGCCCGTTTTGCCGGTCGTACCTGTGACCGCACCGGTGGCTCTACCGACCCCGGTTGTGGTCGCGCCCGCCCCCGTGCTTCCGCCGGTGGCGCCGGCCCCCGCCTCCTTGGCTGCGCCGGCCCCCGTCGACGATAGTGACGGGATCTACGGCCTGACCAAGTTGCACCAGGTTCGCCTTGAGCTCGCAAAAACGGAGTGGGGCGTGCTCCAGCTCAGCAGCGCGCGGGGCGGTCTCGCGGTGAAGGGTTCCGATTACGTCCAGGCGGACGGACGTCCGGTGCATGTGGGAAGCGGCTTTGGCGGCTATTATCCGTGGGGCCACGCCGATGTGACCCTGGACGGGATGCCTTTCAAGGACGTCGGCCTGCGTTACCGCGGCAACGGGAGTTTCAGCAACTCCTCGGGCTTTGCGCCTTTCCGGGCGAACTTCAAACTCAAGCTCGACGTCTTCGGCACCAAGGGAGCGTGGCAGGGCGAAAAGAGCTTCAACTTCAATGCGGGCGTCGTGGACACCTCGAATATCCGTGAGGCAATCGCCTTCGCCCTGTTCCGCGGGGCAGGGGTGCCGGCGCCGCGCACGGCCTACGCGCAGTTCACCTTCAACGTCCCCGACGTCTACAAGGACGCACCGGGCGGCTTTGCTTACACGATGATCGAGAACGTCGGCACCCGCTTCCTGAAAAGCGCACTGCCGCCGGGCACCGGCCTGCTGATGAAACCCGAGGGAGCGCAGGGCGGCATCCAGGTGCAGGGCAGCGGCACGTGGGCATCGTATGCCAACGTGTTTTATCCTGATCGCGCGGCCACGCCGCACGAGCAGCAGCGGATCATGGAGTTCTGCCAGCTCATCTCGCAGACGGACGTCGCCCTGTTCCGGTCCCGCGTCGGGAGCTATCTCGATGTCGACGAGTTCCTGCGCTTCATCGCGATCAATGCCTTCATTCAGAACGGCGACAGCTACCTCCGCGGCGGTCATAATTACTACTTCTACCTCGATTCCTCCGACGACAAATTCCGGTTCATCCCGTGGGACGAGGACCTGTCCATGGGCAGTGGCAACTTTGGCAACGGCGTCGATTTCTTGACCCCGTGGAGCGGCAACCAGCCGCTGATCTACTGGCTGCTCGATGATCCGGTGGTGAACGCGCGGTACAAGGCGATCTTGAAGGAACTGTCGGCCTCCGTGCTGTCCCGCGCCGAGATCGGTAAACTTGTGGATGCGGTCGAGAGCGTGGCGGGTCGGCATGGCTATTCCCCCCGGAGTTTCCTCGATTCCCGCGCGGCCTATCTGCAGCAGCTCGCGGCGGGCTGGTCCGCCCCGGTTCCACGGTAGGGAGGGCGGCTCCCGGCCGGCCTCGGTCTTGGGCCGGCGGGGGACATGCCCTAACTCGGAGAACGGAACGAAGCTTGAGGCGCGCGGAAATCTGCTGACAAATGGCGCGATGTCGCGCCCGCCCCATTCCTTTGCTCCCGTCATCGCGCTTTCCGATGGCGGCAAGTTCCCCGCTGTTGGTCTTGGTACCTGGAAACTTCCCAAGCCGGCCGCGCCCCGCCTCGTGCAGGAGGCCATTCGCCGCGGCTACCGGCATCTCGACTGCGCGTGCGACTACGGCAACGAGCCCGAGGTGGGGGCCGGACTTGCCGCCGCGATCAAGGCGGGCGACTGCACGCGCGACGCGATGTGGGTGACGTCAAAACTGTGGAACACCTACCACGAGCCAAAGCACGTGCGCGCGGCCTGCGAACGCTCACTCCGCGACCTGGGCCTCAACGAACTGGACCTGTACCTCGTGCATTTCCCGATCGCGCTGGCGTTCGTGCCCTTCGCGGAGCGTTACCCGCCGGAGTGGTTTTTTGACCCCAAGGCGGCGCGGCCCGCCATGAAGCCGATCAATGTCCCCTATGCCGACACGTGGGGCGCCATGGAGGAACTGCAGCGGGCGGGCCTCGTGAAGCGGATCGGGGTCTGCAATCTCAACGTCCCGATGCTCCGCGAGCTCCTCGTCGGCTGCTCCATCCGGCCGACCGTGCACCAGATCGAGCTGCACCCGTACCTCGTGCAGCCGCGCCAGCTGCAGTTCTGCGCGCAGGCGAAGATTGCCGTGACGGCGTTTTCGCCCCTCGGCGCGCCGTCCTATCTGCCGCTCGGCATGGCGCAGCCTGATGAATCCGTCCTCGCCGATCCGGTGGTCACGAAGATCGCCGCGGCCCACGGCAAAACCGCCGCGCAGACGGTACTTCGCTGGGGTGTGCAACGGGGCTGCGCCGTCATCCCCAAGACCCAGACGGAGGCGCGGCTGGCGGAAAACCTCGCCCTGTTTGATTTCGAGCTGGGCGCCGCGGAGATGACCGCCATCGACGCGCTCGATCGCAATCGGCGCTTCAATGACCCCGGCTTTTTCTGCGAGAAGGCGTTCAACACCTTCTTCCCGATCTTCGACTGAGTCGGCCGAGACCTGACTGCGGGTCGGGCTGAGGCGGTGCCTCAGTGGGGATCGGAAATCATCGCGGCTGAGGCACCGCCTCAGCCCTACCTGCTCCGCCGTCCGCTCGCGACCGGCCGGAAATCCAGGTTGAGCACGGCTTGGTTTTTCGCCCAGTCGAGGGTCGGCAGCCCGCGCTGCGGGGCGGGGCGGCCAAGAGTCTTTCCGGACTTCGGGGTCGCGCCGCGCGGCGAGAGTTCGTTGACACCGTCGGTGAGCATGAGGCTGGCGATCCTGACTTGGCCGACTCCGCGCACCGCCAGCCGCAGTGGCGTGTCCGCGGCGGGCACCGCGACGCTGAATTCACGGGTCAGCGTCGAGCGCGGGCGCGCGGAGGCGGCGCGGAACTCGATCGTGAAGCGGGCGCCGAGTTCGGTCCAGGTCCCGTCGGGTTGCCGGGCCTCGACGATCACCTTCTGCAGGGCGGGCGCGACGTTCCGCACCGTGAACGAGAGCTGCCAGGCTCCGCAGAACGGGGTGGCGTGGTGGGCGATCGCCGGGTGCTCGTGGGCCCGGATCAGCCAGTGCTGCCAGTCGTGAAGCCGGTGGGCGTCCTCATGCAGTTGTGCGACGTTCGGGCCCGTGGCCTTGGGATCGCGCGTGCGGGCCCACATGGCTCGGGCGGCGCGGTCGCCGGCCCAGAGGGCGGCGCTGAACAGTTTCGCGTCCTTGGTGGCGGCGGCGATGGAAGCCCGGATCCGGGGATCGGCCGGGCCGTGGGAGTGCAGCCATTGGCGGAGGCGGAAAACCTCCGCGGCGTTGCGGCGGATGAAGGCGTCGCGCGCCGCGAGATAGCGTCGGAACGCCAGACTGGCCGCGAGCGGGGCAGGCAGGGCGCGGGCGGCGTGGGCCAGACGGTCGATGGTCTGGAACTCCTGGGCGGCGGAGCTGGGTCCCTTCGCGCCGGGACCGAGATCCCAGCGGTGGTTCGATTCCCAGCGGGCGTACCCGGTGAAGGCGTGGCGGTCGGAAGCGAGGGCGGCCTGCGCCGCGCGGCGGGCGGGGGGGCGGCCGAAGACCCGGGCAAACCCGCGCTCCAGCATGGCGGCGGGCGACGGGTTGCC
>CAIYFD010000063.1 GCA_903925425.1 uncultured Opitutia bacterium
GACTGGAGTTCAGACGTGTCCGATCTGCTGATCTACGCCTACGGGCAGCACAACATCGCCATCACCGGTGAGGGCACGCTCGACGGCCAGGCCGCCCAGGACAACTGGTGGGCTTGGAAGACGCGGCCGGACGGCGTGGCCGCGCGGCTCAAGCTGATCGACCTGGGTGAGCGCAACGTGCCCGTTGCCCAGCGGGTCATGGGCGAGGGAAGTTATCTCCGCCCGAACTTCATCCAGCCCTACAACTGCGAGAACGTCCTCATCGAGGGCGTCACGATCATCCGCTCCCCGATGTGGGAGCTGCATCCGGTGCTCTCGAGGAACGTCACGATCCGCGGCGTGAAGATTGATTCGCACGGCGTGAACAACGACGGCTGCGATCCCGAGTCCTGCACCGATGTCCTGATTGAGAACTGCGTCTTCGACACGGGCGACGACTGCATTGCGATCAAGGCCGGCCGCAACGGCGACGGCCGCCGCGTCAACGTGCCCACCGAGAATGTCGTCATCCGCAACTGCGTGATGAAGGACGGCCACGGCGGCGTGGTTCTCGGCAGCGAGTGCACCGGGGGCATCCGCAACGTCTTCGTGGAGGACTGCACGATGGACAGCCCGAGCCTCGATCGCGCGCTGCGCTTCAAGAACAACGCCACCCGCGGCGGCATCCTGGAGAACGTTTTCATGCGCAACGTGAAGATCGGCCGCGTCGCCGAGGCGGTGCTGACCATCGACCTGCTCTACGAGGAGGGCGCGAAGGGCGGGTTCAAGCCCATCGTCCGCAATGTGCAGCTCGACAACATCCGCAGCAGCGGGAGCCCGCGGGTGATGTACATCCGCGGTTTCGAGGGTGCGGTGATCGACGGCATTCGCATCAGCAACTCGACCTTTGAAGGCGTGACGGAAACAGAGGTGCTTTCCTCTGCCGGTTCGTTCTCCTTCCAGAACGTGACGATCACCCCGGCCAAGGTCACGCGTTCCGCGAACACCATCCCCTCTACCCCATGACCACCCCCGCCGCACCCCTGGCGACGCCGCCTTTCCGGCTCGCCCACACCCGCTGGATCATCTGCCTGTTGCTGCTGGTCGCTGCGACCATCAACTACATCGACCGGCAGGTCATCGGCATCCTCAAGCCGACACTGAGTGCGAACTTCGGCTGGACGGATGAGCGGATCTATTCCTCGGTCATCTTCAGTTTCTCGCTGGCCTATGCCCTCGGGTTTATTGTCGCCGGGCGCTTTATCGATTGGATCGGACCCCGGCGCGGGTTCGCCATCGCGGTCGGCCTTTGGAGCATCGCCGCCGTGGCGCACGGCGCCGCCGACATGTTTCCCAACCTGAGTGTCCCCATGCTTTACCTGAGTTCGACGCCCGGTTCGGCCGGTTTCTCGCTCGTGAGCCTCACCGGGGCCGCGGCCGGGTTCGCCGTCGCCCGGTTTGCCCTCGGCCTTGGCGAGGCCGGCGCCTTTCCCGCCTCGATCAAGACCATCGCCGAGTGGTTCCCCAAGAAGGAGCGGGCGCTCGCCACCGGTATCTTCAACTCCGGCACCAATGTCGGCGCCATGGGTGCGCCGTTGGTTGTCCCGTTTATCCTCGGACACTGGGGCTGGCAATGGGCCTTCATCGGCACCGGCGCCCTCGGCTTCCTCTGGTCGGCATGGTGGCTGTGGAGCTACCGGCCGGTTGACCAGCATCCGGGCCTGTCGGCCACCGAGCTCGCCTATATCCGCAGTGACCCAGCCGATCCCGTCGTGCGGGTCCGCTGGGCCACGCTCCTCGGCCACCGGCAGACATGGGCGTTTGCCCTCGGCAAGCTCCTGACGGATCCCGTCTGGTGGCTCTATCTCTATTGGGTGCCGGATTTCCTCAGTAAGAATTTCGGCCTCAAGGTCACGGTCTCCGAAATGGGACCGCCGCTCATCATCATCTATCTCGTGGCCGACATCGGCAGCGTCGGTGGTGGCTGGCTGTCCTCCCGCTTGCTCAAAAACGGCTGGACGCCGAACGCAGCGCGCAAGACCGCCATGCTGGTCTGCGCGCTTCTTGCCGTGCCGGTGATGTTCGCTTCGAAGGCCCCGAACCAGTGGGTGGCGATAGCAATCATCGCGCTGGCCGCGGCCGCGCACCAAGGCTGGTCGGCCAACCTGTTCACCCTGACCTCGGACATGTTTCCGCGGCAGGCGGTCGGCTCGGTGGTCGGGATCGGCGGTACCGCCGGAGCGATCGGCGGCATGTTCAACGCCCTGCTAGTCGGCGCGCTGCTGCAGGCGACCGGCAGCTACCTCCTGATCTTCATCATCGCCGGCTCGATGTACCTGCTGGCGCTCCTGATCATCCACCTGCTGGTCCCGAAGCTGGAGACTGCGCGCATCGAGACCCTGTAAGCCATGGCCCGGATTCCCGCCATCTTCCTCCTTGTTCTGGTGGCCGTGCCGGCCTTCGCCGGCGCCGCCACGACGACGAAGGTCACTTGGGCCAGCATCAACAGTCAGCCGGCGGCGTGGTATGCCACGGCCGATGCGCGGGCCGCGGCGGACAGCATCGTCCAGTACCAGACCGCCTCCGGCGGCTGGCCGAAGAACCGCGACATGCTGCTGCCGCCCGACGCGGAGTTCCTCGCCAACCAGGCGATGGACCACCGCGCCGCCACGATCGACAATGATGCGACCATCATTCAGGTGCGTTTTCTCGCCCGGGTGATCGCGGTGACGGACGCCACGCGCTACGGCCCGGTGTTCTTCAAGGGCTTCGATTACCTGCTCGCCGCGCAGTACGCGAACGGCGGCTGGCCGCAGTATTACCCGCTGCAGGAGGGCTACTACACCCACATCACTTTCAACGACAATGCCATGATCAACGTCATGGAGGTGCTCCGCGATGCCGGGGCGGGGAAGGAGCCCTTTGGTTTTGTCGATGCCGCGCGGCGGACGAAGGCGCTGGCGGCGGTGGACCGTGGGGTCGCCTGCATTCTGCGCTGTCAGGTCGCGGTCGCCGGGGTGAAGACCGTCTGGTGCGCCCAGCACGACGAGGTCACCTTCGCGCCCGCCAAGGCTCGACTGTATGAGCATCCGTCGCTTTCCGGCAGCGAGAGCGTGGGCATCGTCCGTTTCCTTATGGCCATCGACAAGCCGGGCCCAGACATCATCGCCGCCGTTACGGCCGCGGCGACGTGGTTGGACCAGGCGCGGCTGTCCGGCTTCCGCTACGAGACGGTGGCCGACGCCTCGGTGCCGGGCGGAAAAAACCGGGTGGTGATTCCCGATCCGGCCGGGGGCCCGCTCTGGGCGCGTTTCTACGAGCTGGGCACCAACCGCCCGATTTTCTCCGGCCGTGACTCGGTCATTCGTTATGCCGTTTCCGAGATCGAGGCCGAGCGCCGCAATGGCTACTCGTGGTACGGCACCTGGCCGCGCCAGCTCCTCGAGAAGGACTATCCCGCCTGGAGGACCCGATGGGTCCCGGTGCGCTGAAGGTGGGACGGTTGAAACTCAACCCGCCGCGTTAGCGCCCGCCCTCGTCTCCATCGCGCCTTGGAGCCAACGCGCTCCAGCTTTACCGTACAGCTTGATTTCGCTTTTGTGCCGCTCACTCCGGCCCTAAAGTTCATCGGATGAATTATCTCGAATCACTTTTTTCGCTCAAAGGTAAGGTCGCCGTGGTCACGGGCGGCACCGGCGAGCTTTGCGGCGCGATGGCCGAGGGGATGGCCGGCGCCGGCGCGGAGGTCGTGCTGGTCGGGCGCGATCCCGTCAAGGCCGCAGCCCGCATCGAGCGCATCGCCAAGCTCGGCGGCAAGGCGTGGTTCCACGCGGCCGAGGCCGCGAGCAAGGTGGAGCTCGAGCGGCTGCGCGACGCCGTCGTCGCGCGGGCGGGCCACATCGACATCGTGGTGAACGGGGCGGGCGTGAATTCGCCGACGCCGTTTCTCGATATCACTGAGGAGGAGTTCGACCGGATTGTCCGTGTGAACTTTAAGGGCGTTTTTCTTGGCTGCCAGGTCTTCGGGAAGTACCTCGTCGAGCGCGGGCAGGGCGGCTCGATCATTAATCTCGGCTCGATGGCTGCCCTGACGCCGCTCTCGCGCGTCTTCACCTACTCGGCGACGAAGGCCGCGGTGCACAACCTCTCGCTCAACCTCGCGCGCGAATGGGCCCCGGCCAAGGTGCGCGTCAATATCCTCGTGCCCGGCTTTTTTCCCGCCGCGCAGAACCGGGCGGTGCTCACGCCCGAACGCGTGGCCAGCATCATGGGCCACACCCCGATGAAACGTTTCGGCGAGCCGGGTGAGTTGATCGGCGCGACCCTCCTGCTCGCCAGCGGCGCGGGCAATTTCATCACCGGCGCGGAGCTCGTCGTAGACGGCGGCTACCAGGCCATGAGCATTTGATGACCTTGGACAGCGCCATCAACGCCTTCCTCCTCCGGCACGGCCTGCGCATCGCGCAGAACCCGTGCGTGAGCCCGGATTTCTGCCTCGACTGGCGCGGATTGCGCGCGCGTTTCCGGCACGGTCAGCCGCTGCACCTCTGGCCCAAGAGCGGATTCACGACCGCCGCCGGGAACTGGCAGCTGGCCGAGGACCCCGTCACGGGCGACTGCGCCTGGCTGCTTGAGCCGGTGGGCGAGGGTGGCTCGGACGTGCTGGCCGACGCCATGTCGTTGCCCGAGGGCGGCTGGGGTTTCCCGGCGACGTGGGCGAACCTGCTCCGGTTGAAGAACCTCATCCAGGAGCACGATCCGGAGAGCACGATTTTTCCGACGGCGGGCGGCAACCTTGGCCGCAGCACACTCGGGGTCGGCGCACGTTTCACCACGCTGCACTGGCCGGCGGTGGAGTGGGCGATGAGCGCGCTCGAGCTGGGCGTGACCGCGAACCAGAACAGCATTCCGCGCGAGCTGGTGTACGACACCGATGTCATGCTGGCCGGGAAGCTCGACCGCGTGCCGTTCCCCTTCATCGGCACGAGCGTGCCGGAGGGCCATCAGGGCCAGAGCGTCGAGGGCATGAGTCACGGCAGCGTGCTCTCCAAGCTGAAGACCGGCTTCCACCGGCGGCGGATTGCCTGGAGCTTCAACGCCGACCACCAGCCGATCGGCGGGGCGTTCGATATCCGTGAGGACGCGCTCGTCCGCGGCTGTCTGCTCGCCAGCTACATCACCTTCGATCTTTCACCCGAGCTGGCGCTGAATCGGCCCGCGGCGGCCTCCGAGCTGGATGCCGCGATCGTGGCGAAGGTCCGCGCCCGCGTGACCGCCGCCGGCTTTCCGGCCCAGGACCCCGAGTTCGATGCCCTCCTGCGCTCGGTCTGGCCGGCGATGCTCAAAATGAAACGGCGTGACGAGAAATACCGCGCGGCCCGGGAGAAAGCCTTCACCACCGCGGCCGGCCGCAGCTATCTGCGGGAACTTTCGATCGACGAACTGCCGGGGCTCACGACCCAGGCGACCACGGCCGTCATGCTCGCGCTGGCCGCGGAACTGGGCATGCCGGTGAACTTCGTCGCCCCCGCCTTTGGCTTCCAGAAGAACACGCCTTATCCGGACAACGCCGGCCTGCGCCAACTGATCGAGGCGCAGTGGGCGGTGTGCCGCGCGTTCGGCGCGAGCCTTGGTTTTCATTCGGGGTCGGGCAAGTCGGCCGAGAACTACCGCGTCATGGGCGAAGTCACGGGCGGCCACCTTGAGATCAAGACCAGCGGTCGCTACACGTACGAGATGGGCATCGCGCTGGCCGCCTCGGAGGACGCGGGCGACCGGGAGCTCTGGCGCGACTGGTACCGCTTCACGATCGAGATGGCGGTGGCCGGGGCCTTCGCGGCCGATACCACCGAGCAGACGATGGCGCGGCGCTTCATCACCACCGCGCTGGAGGCCGCCGGCCGGACCTCGGCGATCTATGCGACACCCGCTGACTGCCGCGCGGCGATTGCCGCCCTGCCGCCCTCGCCGGACCACATGTTTTTCTTCGAGTACAATTTCCTCTACGTGCTCGCGGCCGGCGGTCGCGCCGACAAGGCGGCCCTGGGCGATCACACGCCCGACGGCTACAAGCAACGCGCCCGCTTCTACGCGATCAGCCCTGCCGCCCGCCTCCTCTACGCCCGCGGCGTTGCCGGCTACCTCATTTTTCTGGCTGAGCAGACCGGGCTCGTGCCGCCCGCGCGTTGCGCAGGCGCGCGGACGTTGCTGGACCGCTACGCCACCTTTGAGGCGATGATCAGCGATATCAGCCGGTAGCTTCTCAGCGGTCCGATGGGCCACGCCGGCGCGCCCACTTTTGCTTTCAATCTCCCTTTCTCCCCCGCGATGCCCTCCTTCATCCACGACGATTTCCTGCTCCACACCGCGGCGGCCCGCGACCTCTACCACGGCTTTGCGGAGCGTGAGCCGATCTACGATTACCACTGTCATCTCCCGCCGGCGCTGATCGCCGACAATCACTGCTTTGGCGACCTGTTCGAAATCTGGCTGGGCGGCGACCACTACAAGTGGCGGGCGATGCGCACCAACGGCGTGGCCGAGCGCCTGTGCACCGGCGACGCGAGCCCGCGGGAGAAATTCAACGCCTGGTGCGCCACCGTGCCCCAGACCCTGCGTAACCCGCTTTACCACTGTTCGCACCTCGAACTGAAACGCTACTTCGGCATCGATCTCGCGATCGGGCCGGCCACGACCGACGCGATCTGGCAGCAGGCGGCCGGGCAACTCACGAACCTGCGCGTGCACGACATTCTCGCGGCCAACCGCGTGGCCGTGATCTGCACGACGGATGACCCCGCCGATTCACTCGAGACCCACCAGCGCATCCGGAACTCGGGCCTGAAGACGCGCGTGTACCCGGCCTTCCGGCCGGACAAGGCCCTCGCCGTGGATAATGCCGCCGCGTTCAACGCCTGGCTCGAGCGCCTCGGCGCCGCCGCCGGCACGACCGTGCGCAGCTTTGACGACCTGCTCGTGGCCCTGAAGAAGCGCCACGACGACTTCCATGCGGCCGGCTGCCGTTTGTCCGATCACGGCCTGGAGGTTGCGCTCAGCGAGCCTTGCACCCCGGCCCAGGCCAAGGCGGTGTTCGATGCGGTGCGTTCCGGCCGGAACGCCACGCCCGCCGAGACGACGCTCTTCGGCTCGTTCCTCATGCTGGAGTTTGGTCGCTGGGACGCGCGCCGGGGCTGGACCAAGCAGCTCCACCTCGGCGCGATGCGGAACAACAACTCCCGCCTGTTACGGACGCTGGGGCCGGACACCGGCTTCGACTCCATCGGGGATTTTCCGCAGGCCCGGGCGCTGGCGCGCTACCTCGACGCACTGGATTCGACGGGTGAGCTGCCGAAGACCGTTCTCTACAATCTCAACCCGGCCGACAACTACGTCCTCGCGACGATGCTCGGCAATTTCCAGGACGGCAGCATCCCCGGCAAACTCCAGTTCGGCAGCGGCTGGTGGTTCCTCGACCAGAAGGAGGCGATGGAGTGGCAGCTCAACGCGCTCTCCAACCTCGGCCTCCTCAGTCGCTTCGTCGGCATGCTCACCGACTCCCGCAGCTTTCTCAGCTATACCCGCCACGAGTACTTCCGTCGCGTCCTCTGCAATCTCCTCGGCGCCGAGATGGAGCGCGGCGAGATCCGGAATGACCGCGAACTCGTCGGCGGCATGGTGCGAAATATCTGCTTCGCCAATGCCCGCGAGTACTTCGGGCTCGAATTGGATCCCGCTTACAGCGGGCGCTGAGTCACTGGTCCGGCGGACCGAGCAGGTCCGCCGGGATTGAGAGCATCGCGGCGGACTCACCGAGTCCGGCCTCCCGGTTACGTATTGAACCTGAACAGCGCCACGTCGCCGTCAGCGAAGACGTATTCCTTGCCCTCGAGGCGATATTTGCCGGCATCACGGGCGGCGGCGACGCTGCCAAGGTGGGTGAGGTCGGCGTAGGAGACGATCTCGGCCTTGATGAAACCCTTTTCGAAATCGGTGTGGATCACGCCGGCGGCCTGCGGGGCTTTCCAGCCCTTCTTGATGGTCCAGCAGCGGACCTCCTTTTCGCCGGCGGTGAAGTAGGTCTGCAGGCCGAGCAGGTCGTAGGTGCCCTTGATGAGGGCGGACACGCCGGAGTCGTCGACGCCGAGGTCCTTGAGGAAGGCCTTGGCCTCGTCAGGCGGCAGGTCGATCAGCTCGGACTCGATCTTGGCGCTGATCGGCACGTAGGCGGCGTCGTGGTGAGTGCGGACGAATTCCGCGACCTTCTGCACGAAGGGATTGGCCTCGGCGTTGGCGAGGTCGGACTCCGCGACATTGCAGGCAAAGAGCACGGGCTTCGCGGTGAGGAGCTGGAAGAGCTTCAACATCGCCTTCTCGTCGTCGGTCGCGTCTGGGAGAGTGTTGGCGGTCTTGCCGGAATTGAGGTGGGGCATGAGCCGCTCGATCAGGCTCAGCTCCAGAAGGGCCTCCTTGTCGCCGGACCGGGCCTTCTTTTGGTTCTTTTCGATCCGCTTGGTCACGGCGTCAAGGTCGGCGAGCACCAGCTCGGTCGTGATCACCTCGATGTCGCGGATCGGATCGACGCCACCCATGGTGTGGATGATGTCGTTGTCCACGAAGCAGCGGACGACCTGCACGATGGCGTCGACCTCGCGAATGGTGGCGAGGAACTGGTTGCCGAGGCCCTCGCCCTTGCTGGCGCCGGCGACGAGGCCGGCGATGTCGACAAACTCAATGGCGGCCGGGACCACCACGTTGGTCTTGGCAATGGCCTTGAGCACATAGGCCCGCTCGTCGGGCACCACCACGACGCCGACGTTCGGGTCGATCGTGCAGAACGGGTAGTTGGCTGCCTCCGCCTTGCGGGAGCGGGTGAGGGCGTTGAAGAGGGTGGACTTGCCCACGTTGGGCAGACCGACGATTCCGGCTTTGAGCATGGAGGGGAGAGAGGTGCTGGAGGCCCGGAACGTCCAGATTGTTTTTCCCGGGCACACAAACGACTCGGGCCGATTTTGACCACGGATTACACGGATCGCACGGATGCGAACCACGGCAGTTTTACAGAAGGGAACGAAGGTAACGAAGAAATCGGAACCGGATCTTGGTTTCCCGCGTTACCTCCTGTGAAACCCGGTTTGAAGGTTCGGGATCCAAATCCGTGTGATCGGTGCAATCCGTGGTCAAAAACGGCTCGGAGGATGCGGCAGGGTTGTCCAAATCAGCCCTTGACCGAGGGAAATCATGGCATATCCAAGACCATTTCTTAGCCGCCAAACCACCCGCCATGAGAGACGACTACATCAAGGAAGCCCAGAAGGTCATTCCCGATCCCAACGTGCTGATCAACGTGGTCTCGCGCCGCGTCAAGCAGCTGCGCCAGGGGAATCGCTCGCTGGTGGAGTCGCTCGAGAAGTTGACCCCCGAGGACCTCGCCCTGCGCGAGATCATCGAGGGCAAGATCAGCTACGATCTGAGCGAGGTCTGAGTTCCGGGGCCGCCCTCGCGGCCCGGTTCAGCCAGCTTGGGGCCTCTCCGGGTCCCTTTCTCCGTGTCATCCGCCGATTCCCTGTCAGGTTCGGCCGGATCCTGAGCCCATTCGTGGGCCGTACAAATTCGTCATGAGCGCCGCCAACAAAGATGCCCCCCGGTTCACGGAGATCCGGAACGCGAAGGCACTCCGTGACTACGCGATCAGCGAGCGCTTCGAGGCGGGCGTCCAGCTCAAGGGCACCGAGGTGAAATCCATCCGCGGCGGCCGGGCGCAGATCTCCGACGCCTTCGGCCGGATCGAGAAGGGCGAGGTCTGGCTGCACAATGCCCACATTGAGCAGTACGCCTTCGGCAACCTGAACAACCACGAGGCGCGCCGCATCCGGAAGCTGCTCCTGCACCAGCACCAGATCCGCAAGATCGCCCAGGCGCTCGACGCCGGCGGCAAGGCGCTGGTGCCGCTCCGAATGTATTTCAAGGGGGCCCTCGTGAAGGTCGAGGTCGGCATCGGCACGGGCAAGAAGCTCTTCGACAAACGCGACGACCTGAAGCGCAAGGTCGAGGAACGCGACCTGGCCAAGGTGCTGAAGATCCGCCGGGGGTAGAGCGCGTTATCCTTAACGCGCTGGTCCGATTTCCGGGGTAGGGCTGAGGCGGTGCCTCAGCCGGGATTGCGTCGATGGTCGCGGCCGCGGCACTGCCTCAGCCCTGCCTCGAGTACGGGAAAAATCATCGCGGCGGGTTCGGGATAACCCGCCCAATTCTTTACAGCCTCGGACTGGCCGAGCCGACCCGCAGGATCTCGGTCGCCAGTTTCCGCCAGCCAAAGGGCTTGGGCAGGATGCCGCGCAACTCGGGCAGGCGGGACAGATCCTTCGTTGCCAATTCGTCGACGTGGCCGGTGATGAGGAGACAGGGGAGCCCGGGGCGTTCCCGGCGGATGATCGCAATCAGCTCAAGGCCGTCGATCTCGGGCATGTTGTAGTCGGTCACCACCAGCCCGAGATCCAGCCGCGGGAACGCCTCGAGGAATTCCCGGGGATGCGTGAACGGGTGGATCGGGTTGAGGAAACACTCGCCCAGCGTGACCGCGAGGAGGTCCGTGTAGGACTTCTCGTCGTCGACGATCGCAATGCCTTTGGGGTGATCTGCGTTCACGTTTTTCGGGACGCGTTATTTTTATCCGCAGGCGGAATTCCCGGTAAAGCAACGGATTGGTAAAGATTACTGAGGTCTGAGTACGTGGGACTGCCGCCGGGGAAATTGCGCGGTACGTGTATCTTCCTGCGGGCAACGGGAACGCGTCGTGCTTGTCGCGCCCCGGTCACCGCCTACGCTTCCGCCCATGCTGCATGTTGTCCTTCACGAGCCCCAGATTCCGCAGAACACGGGAAACGTCGGCCGCATGTGCGCCTTCACCGGCAGCCGGCTGCACCTGATCCATCCGCTGGGCTTCGTGATCAATGACCGGAACCTGCGGCGGGCGGGGATGGATTACTGGAAGGCCCTCGATGTCCACGAGCATGCCGACTGGGCGCAATTCCGCCTCAGCGCCGTGGCGCCGAAGCGGCTCTGGCTGCTCACGACCCACGGCGAGCGGACGTTCTGGGATGCGTCGTTCGCCGACGGCGACGGCCTGGTGTATGGCAATGAGGGAGAGGGGGCGCCGTCGTGGCTGCACGCCGAGATCGGCGCCGAGAACCGGCTCGTGATCCCCCACGCCGGCGTGGCGCTACGCTCGCTTAACCTTTCCACGGCGGCGGGCATCGCGACCTACGAGGCGCTGCGACAGACGGGATTGCTGGCGCGGAAAGGGTAGGGCCGCAGTCCCTGACGGGCCGGGAATGCGGGTAGGGCTGAGGCGGTGCCTCAACCGCGATGTGGC
>CAIYFD010000064.1 GCA_903925425.1 uncultured Opitutia bacterium
CGTAGATGCGCTCGCCGCCGCAGATGTGGATCCGGCCGGGCAGGGGATCGGCAATTTTCAGGGCCGCGGCGAAGGTCCTGGCCGCGAAGACATCCGCGCTGGCGGGCACCGGGTGCTGGGTGACCACGACGGCGCGACGCCCATCTTCCCGGGCGCCCCGCCAGTCATCGAAGGAAACCCGGCCGAGGATGACGATCTGCCCCGCGGTGTGCTCGTGGAATTGCCGCGTGTCTTCCGGAATGCTCCACGGCAGACGCCCGCCGCGACCGATGGTGCGGTTCTCGGCGCAGGCGACCTCAAGGTGGAGCATTCGCGGCACGGGGTGATTTCCAGCGGGAATGGACGCGGGCTCAAGGCATTCGTGGCTGCCATCGGAGCGAGCGGCGCGCCGCTGCCGGCGAGAGGGCATGGTTTAGAGAAGACTTCCGGCTGCAGGCTGCACGCCGCGATACCGGCTCTCCTTCTCGGATCAACGCACCACGCGATTCAAAATGCACCACGACCGTCGCCGCTTGACCGCCGAAAACCGGGACCTCTAGGGTGGGCCGCCCCGTTTAACCCCGAGAACGCGTCCCACCCCGGCGTTCGATCCTCGCTTGCACCCTATGAAGTCAGAAATTTTTCCGTTTGCCTGTTTGGATCGGATTTTCCCGCGCGCGCGCTTTGTTTGCGGCGCCCTGGCCCTGGTCACGGCTTTCACGGCGCTCCACGCCCAGCAGGCTGTCCCCCAGTCCCGCCGGATCGCCATTTTTGGTTCCTCGGTGGCGAGTGGCACGGGTGACGACACCGGCAAGGAAGGCTATGCGGGCAAACTGCGCGCAATGCTGTCTCCCCGCGGGTGGGAGGTGCTGAATCAGTCGCGCGGCGGCGACAGCACGCTGACGGCGGCCCCCCGTTTTGACCCGGTGGGTGATCCGCAGCCGAACACCAAGTATCTTCTGCCCGTGAATCCGGCTTATGTCGTGATCGGCCTTTCGTTGGGCAACGAGGGCATCAAAAACGAATCAACCACGGAAGGACGCGACCGGATCTTCCAGCAGTTTCAAACCGGCATCCGCGGATTCGTCGATCGCAGTCGCGCGAACCGGATCGTGCCGATTGTGGCGAATTGCTATGCGCGGGCAGATTTTACCGAGGTCGAATACGCCTACACGCGGCGCATGAATCTCCTGATCAATTCCTGGGATGTCCCGAGCATTAATTTCCTCGGGGCGGTCGACGATGGTTCCGGAAAATGGGTCAAGGGGTTCGTGCACGATGCCCTCCATCCCAACCTCGCGGGCCATAACGAAATGGTGATGACCATCGTTCCCTCGCTGTTCGAAGCGCTCGAAAAGGGGAAGCCTCGCCCGGTGAAATCCTCGACCACCGCGTTTGCCCGCGTGACGAACGGCGGGGCGCCGCTGGCCTTCACCCCCGCCGAGCCGATGCATCCCTTTGCCGTGGCGTTGTCAGTCCGGGCGCAAGGGGAGGGCCCGGTTCTGTCCGTCACCGGCTCAACCCTGAGCGCTTCGAATTACGCCCTCATCACCGCCGCGCAAGGCGGTCAAGGCGCGCGTGGCGCGGCCGTCGTGGTCCAGGCCCCCCAATTGGCCGCGATCAACAACTTCGACTCACGCCTGCAGGCCGGCGGCCAGAGCGTCGCCGATGCCCGCACCGCGTTGCTGCGCGCCGCCTTGAGTCTTCCGGCCAGTGCCGCGGGCATGGCCAGCGCGAGCGAGGGGCTCGGCGCCGCCGAGCAGGCGCTCGCCAGCGTGCGGGCCGAGGCGTTCGCCGCTCTCCAGCGCACAGCCGATAGACTTGCGCCGGCCCAAACCCAGCTGGTCGTGGCTGCCGCCGGTCGCGGTGGCTCGCTCCAGACCTTCGGGCGGGCTGGCGGGGGCGCGATCGAGGAGACCGAGTTTGCCTCCAGCGGCGCCTTCACGTCGGCGATTGGGGTGCGCAACGGCGTTTGGTCCTATACGGCGGCGAATGGCACCGTGGTGCCGTCCACCGCCAGGGCCGACGAGTCCTGGCATCAGGTGATCGTCAGCCATTTTACCGCCCGGGGAGAAACCCTCTTCTTTGTGGACGGAAAACTGGCCGGTCGCGTGGCCGAGCGCCTGGCCCCCCAGACCTTTCGGGTCGGCGGTGCCACGGTTGCGGCGGGTGCCGTGGCGGGGCCGGTCGATCTGCGGGATCTGATGATCTATCGCTCGGCGCTGAACGAAGACGAGGTCGCGGCCATCCAGGGCGGCATCCTGTTTCAATCGAGCCTCGAGATCTACGCGCCGCTGGCCGACCCGCGGTTTGACGCCGGTGTCACGGTTGAGAACCGCGCGCAGAGCATGACCTTTCTCACGGCGGGTCCCGGCATCGTGCATATGGAGAGATGAGACCGCCCGGTCGGGGGCGACCGGCCCAATCAACCCATCCTGCCGCAACTGTGACTCCTTTCACCTCATGATCATCTACGGAACCGCGCTACTCGCGGTCTGCCACCTGCTCGGAATTGTCCTTGGTGACTGGCTGGGCGCCGCTCTGGGAATGAAGACGAATGTCGGCGGCGTCGGCATTGCGATGCTCCTGCTGATTTCCCTGCGGGTTTATTTGCACCGGAGCGGCCATTTCAAACCTGCCTCGGAGTCCGGCGTGCATTATTGGGGGGCTTTGTACATCCCGGTCGTGGTGGCGATGGCGATGCAGCAGAACGTGGTCGCAGCTATGCGCGGCGGGCCCGTGGCCGTGCTGGCCGCGATTGGCGCCGTGGCCGTTTGCATGGTTTTTGTTTCCATCATCAACCGACTCGAGCCGGTGCCGGCGGCCGTCGAAACCAAAGCGGAGTGACGCGCGATGTGGCCGATCATTGAAAAAGCCGCCAAGGACAACGGTCTGATTGCCGCCTTCGCGGTCGTGGGTCTGCTGATGCTGTTGTCGGGCGTGATCTCGCGCCGGCTGACGTTTGGCCGGGTGCAGGGATCGGCCATCGCGATCCTGATTGGCCTGGCGCTGGCGTATGTCGGCGGACGAATCTCCGGCGGAACCAAGGGGCTGGCGGATGTCGCCCTGTTCAGCGGCATCGGCCTGATGGGCGGAAACATGCTGCGCGACTTCGCCATCGTGGCGACGGCGTTCGAAGTTCATCCCGCCGAGGCGCGCCGCGCCGGCTGGATCGGGGCCCTGGCGCTTTTGCTGGGGACCGTGCTTCCTTTCATCGTCGGCGTGGCCGTGGCCCGGGCCTTTGGCTATACCGATGCGGTGAGCATGACAACCATCGGTGCCGGCGCGATCACCTACATCGTGGGGCCGGTGACGGGGACGGCAATTGGCGCCAGTTCCGACGTCATGGCCCTGAGCATCGCCACCGGGGTGATCAAGGCGATCCTGGTGATGGTGACCACGCCCTTGGCGGCGAAGTTCATGAGACTGAAGACGCCGCGCTCCGCGATGGTGTTCGGTGGACTGGCCGGCACGGTGAGCGGCGTGAGCGCCGGACTCGCCGCGACGGATCGCTCGTTAGTGCCCTACGGGGCGCTGGTCGCGACCTTCCACACGGGAATTGGCTGCCTGGCGGGACCGTCGGTGCTCTATTTCACGGTCAAGCTGTTCGCCGCCAGCTGAGTTGCCTCAGCGCTGTCCGGTCCAGGGCGGCAGGAGTCGCTTTTGCACTTTGCCAAGGGCGGTGCGGGGCAGGGCGTCAACGCGCACAAAGGCGCGCGGCTGTTTGAAGGATGCCAGTTGTGAACGAAGGACGGTGGCGGTCGCCGCCTCGTCAAAGGTCGCAGGATCGATGGCCACATAAGCCACCGGCACCTCACCGCGGACCGGGTCGGGCATCCCGACCACCGCCGCTTCGCGCACCCCGGGCTGTTCGAGCAGGAGCTCCTCGATCTCGCGGGGATAAATGTTGAATCCGCCCGAGATGATCAGGTCGCTCCGGCGGCCCTGCAGCGTGATATAGCCGTCCGGCGCCCGGACGCCGATATCACCGGTGCGGAACCAGCCGTCGACCCAGGCGGCCGCGGTCGCCTCCGGCAAGCGCCAGTAGCCGGAGCAGACGTTGGGACCCTGCACCCATAACTCGCCGCTCGTGCCGGCGGGGACCGGGGCGCCCGCTTCATCGCAGATCTTGACTCCGACATGGGGGAACGGCCGCCCGATGGTTCCGGGCCGGCGTTCGCCGTCATAGGGATTCCCGACGTTCATGAGCGTCTCGGTCATGCCGTAGCGTTCGAGAATCACCGAGCCGTAGAGCTGGCGGAACCGCTCGTGGATCTCGGCGGGGAGGGGAGCGGAGCCAGAGACCGCGAGCCGGAGCCGGGACCCGATGGCCCGCGCACTGTCACCGGGCAGTTCCAGCAGGCGGATGAACATCGCCGGAACGCCAAAAAACACCGTGGGGTGGAAATCCTCAAACCAAGCCGCCACCCGCGTGTGGTCAAAACGCTCCGTCAGACGAAGCACGCAGCCACTGAGCAGCCAGCAGTGGATCGCATTGGCGAGGCCATGGACGTGAAACAGCGGCAGGCAGCACAGCAGACGGTCGTTGGCCGTGAATTTCCAGGCGTCGACGAGGGCCAGACCGTTGCTGAGAAAATTTCCGTGGGTCAGCACGGCCCCCTTGGAGGCGCCCGTGGTGCCGGACGAGTAAATGAGCGCCAAGGGCGTGTCCGGAGGAAACACCGTGGCATCGCGCTCCGCGGGTGCGGCCTGCGCTGTTTGCGCCAGTTCGGCGATGTCCCACTGGCAGAATCCCGTGGGAATATAGCCGGCCAAGTCGCGGCTGGTCACGACGGCAACCGGCGCGGCGTCAGTGAGTACGTGACGTAACTCCCGCTCGCGATACAGGACGTTGACCGGCACGAGGATGATCCCGGACTTCACCGCGGCGAGCCAGAGATCGATCACCTCAGGGCGGTTTTGCAGGAAAAACGCCAACCGGTCCCCTTCCTTGAGGCCGAGCTCCCGCAGGCGTGCGGCCAGGCGGTTGCTGCTCTGCTCGATTTGCGCGAAGGTCGTCCGGTCGATCCCTGATCCGTCCGGGCGCAGGAATTCCAGGGCGGGGCGATCCGACGGACGCAGGAGTGAGGGGGCGAGATGGGGTAGCACGCTTGGTCTGCTAGCCCGATCGGACGCGAATAATGGAGCAAGCGGGAAAATTGGTCCGGGTTGGGGTGATGGACGCACCGGCGCGTTGACGGTCCGGGTTGGATGGGGAAATGTCCGACCATGATCGAGGCCGCCATTTGCTTTCTGCTGATTTCGTTTGGGCTGGGTGTCTGGGGGTTTGCCGCTCTCTGCCGGCGCATCTACAGCCGCCCGCGGCCGCCCGGAGCCGGGCCGGATGATTCTTTGCTGGCGAAGCTCTTCACGCCTGGGCCGACGGTCCAGCCAGTGCCTGTTTTGAAAAGAGAGGCACCAGTGGTCGATTCTGACCGGGCGCGCTCCTAAACTTGCCAGAGCCCGGTGAGGTTGAGGTGGTGGTTAAGGGGGGGCCTCTCGGGTACGGAACATGCGGAAATTTGCGGAATGAGAAAATAGCGCTTGCTTTAATCCCTACTAAACTAATGTAGATTAGATCACTGAGCTATGAAACTGTCGAAACGAGGGGAGTATGCGCTCCGCACGCTAATCAACCTGGGCATTGCCGCCGAGGTGAAGCGTCCCCTCGTGCAGGTCTCCGAGTTGGCCGACAGCGAGCAACTCCCGGGCAAATTTCTCGAGCAGATCATGCAGACCCTGAAGGAGGCCGGGCTCGTCGAGAGCCAGCGCGGCAAGTTCGGCGGGTACCGTTTGGCCAAACCGGCCCGCAAGATTACCATCGGCGAGGTCGTGCGCCTGATTGACGGACCCTTGGCCCCGATCGGGTGCGTCAGCCAGACGGCCTACGAGAAGTGTACGTGTCCCGACGAGGCCCACTGCGGACTGCGCATGCTCATGCTCGACGTCCGCAACGCCATCGCCGGGATCCTCGACCGTTATTCGCTCGCGGATGTCGTCGAGGTCACACTGCGCAAGCTGCGCCGCGACAATGTGCCGCTGCCGTTCTCCATCGAGGCGGACGCGGCCACGTCGCCGGTCCGGCTTTCCGCCCGCCAGGCCAGCAAGCAGGCCCGCGGCGTCAAACGCCCCAACCTCGCCGAGTCCGAGGGCGTCCTGCACCAGCTCCTCGGCGACTACACCATCTGATCCAGGCCAGAATTTTTCACTCTCGTGATGAACAGTTCCATTCTTTCCCTTCGTACGGCTCTTGCTGTCTTCCTCCTCGCCGCTGCGCTGGTCAGCACTGCCTCGGCCAAGGACATCGCCCTGCTCAACGTCTCCTACGACCCGACGCGCGAACTGTACGTTGATTTCAACGCCGCCTTTGCCAAGTACTGGAAGGCCAAGACCGGTGACACCGTCACGATCAAGCAGTCGCACGGCGGCTCCGGCTCGCAGGCCCGCTCGATCAACGACGGCCTCCAGGCCGACGTCGCCACGCTGGCCCTCGGGGTCGACATCGAGGCCCTCTACAACATCGGCAAGCTGATCCCGCAGGACTGGCAGAAGCGCCTCGCGAACAACAGCGCGCCCTACACCAGCACGATCGTGTTCCTCGTCCGCAAGGGGAACCCGAAGCGCATCAAGGACTGGGACGACCTTGTGAAGCCCGGCGTCGGCGTGGTCACCCCGAACCCGAAAACCTCCGGCGGCGCCCGCTGGAACTACCTCGCGGCTTGGGGCTACGCGCTGAAGAAGTACGGCACCGAGGACAAGGCGAAGGAGTTTGTCGGCAAGCTCTACAAGAACGTGCCGGTGCTCGACTCGGGAGCGCGTGGCGCCACGACTTCCTTCGTGCAGCGAGAAATCGGCGATGTGGAGCTCGCCTGGGAGAACGAGGCCTTCCTCGCCCTCAAGGAATTCGGCGCCGACAAGTTCGAGATCGTGGTGCCTTCCCTCAGCATCCTTGCTGAACCGACCGTCGCGGTCGTTGACAAGGTCGTGAAGAAGAAGGGCACCGAGGTCGTGGCCAAGGCCTACCTCGATTACCTCTACTCCGATGAGGGGCAGGACATTGCCGGCCGGAACTTCTACCGCCCGACCAATCCCGCCATCGCGGCCAAGTACGCGAAGGTCTTCCCGAAGCTTGAGCTCCTCTCCATCGACGCCGACTTCGGCGGCTGGACCAAGGCCCAGAAAACCCACTTCGCCGACGGCGGCATCTTTGACCAGATCTACGTCAAATAATCCCCGGGCTAAACTCGAAGGTTCGCCGGGCCGGTCCCGGCGCACTTTCGTTTTCAAGCGTACATGACCCTCCATTTTCCGAGACCCCATCCGTCGCCGGCTCCGCTCCTCTTGCCAGCGGGGTCCCGGGCGGTTGCGCTCGACACCCTGCTTGGGCAGGGCAGAAAATGGGTGCCCTTTGTGCTGTTTTTCTGATGTCCCTGCTTCGCCCCCAACGTTCCGCTCTGCCAGGCTTTGGCCTCTCGCTGGGGATCACCGTGGCCTACCTGAGCCTGATCGTGCTGCTGCCGTTGTCGGCGGTGTTTGTGAAGGCGGCGGGATTTTCTCCGGTGGAGTTCTGGCAGGCCGTGACCTCGCCCCGGGTGCTCGCTTCGTACCGACTGACTTTCGGAGCTTCGTTTCTGGCCGCCTTGGCCAATGTGCCGGCGGGTGTGATCCTGGCTTGGGTGCTGATCCGCTATGATTTTCCGGGGCGGCGCATCGTGGACGCCCTCGTGGACCTGCCGTTCGCGCTGCCGACGGCGGTGGCGGGCATTGCCCTGACTGCGATCTATGCGAAGAACGGCTGGCTCGGCCAGTGGCTCGAGCCGGCCGGTTTCAAGGTCGCGTACACGTGGATCGGCGTCTGGGTGGCCCTGACCTTCGTTGGGCTGCCCTTTGTGGTGCGCACGGTTCAGCCCGTGCTGGAGGAACTTGAGCCGGAGCTGGAGGAAGCCGCCGCGACGCTCGGGGCGACGCGCGGACAGACCTTCTGGCGCGTGATGTTCCCCGCGCTGCGGCCGGCCATTATCACGGGTTTTGCCCTGGCGTTCGCGCGGGCGGTCGGGGAATACGGCTCGGTTGTTTTTATCTCCGGCAACATGCCGCTGAAGACGGAGATCACCCCCTTGCTCATCATCACCAAGCTGGAGCAGTACGATTACCGCGGCGCGACGGCGCTGGCGGTGGTGCTTCTGGTGGGATCGTTCACCTTGCTGCTTTTGATCCAGCTTTTCCAGCGCCGCACCCGCGGGGCTCGCGCCTGACCAACGACCATGGCCGGCAACGTTTCCACGCTCGTTTATGTCGCCAAGCACCGGCAGCGCCGGTCGCTCAAGGACCCGCTGTGGGTCCGGGTGCTGCTCATCGGCGCGGCCTTGCTGTTTGTCGGCCTGTTCCTGCTGGTGCCAATGGCCTCCGTGTTTGCCGAGGGTTTGAAGAAGGGGTGGGGCGCCTATTTCGCGGCGTTCCGCGATCCCGATGCCTTGGCGGCGATCCGCCTGACACTCCTCACGGCGGGAATCGCCGTGCCCCTGAATCTGGTGTTCGGCCTCGCCGCCTCGTGGGCGATTGCGAAGTTCGAATTCCGCGGCAAGGCGCTGTTGATCTCCCTGATTGAGCTGCCCTTTGCCGTTTCTCCGGTCGTGTCGGGCCTGGTCTACGTTCTCCTCTTCGGCGCCCAAGGCTGGTGGGGGCCGTACCTTCCCTCGGGCGAGCATCCCTGGCTGGGAAGCTGGCTCAATGGACAGGACATCCAAGTGATCTTTGCCGTGCCGGGCATCGTGCTCGCGACGATCTTTGTGACGTTTCCTTTCGTGGCCCGCGAACTGATCCCGATCATGCAGGTACGCGGCAACGATGAGGAGTACGCCGCGCTCACGCTGGGCGCGAACGGCTGGCAGACCTTCTTCCGCGTGACGCTGCCCAACGTGAAGTGGGGCCTTTTCTACGGCGTCATCCTCTGCAACGCGCGCGCCATGGGTGAATTCGGCGCGGTGTCCGTGGTCTCGGGCCATATCCGGGGCCTGACCAACACCATGCCGCTGCACGTGGAGATCCTCTACAACGAGTACAACATCCAGGCCGCGTTTGCCGTCGCTTCGCTCCTGACCCTTCTCGCCCTGGTCACGCTGGTGCTGAAGAATCTCGTCGAGTGGCGTCACCGGCGCGTACTTGAGGCCGCGACCGCCTCGACGACCCGCCAATTCATTTCATGAGCATCGAGGTTAAAAACGTTTCCAAGCATTTCGGCTCCTTCACGGCGCTGGCCGGCGTGAGCCTGAAGGTCGAGAGCGGCCGTCTTACCGCTCTCCTCGGTCCCTCCGGGTCGGGCAAGACCACGCTCCTGCGGATCATCGCGGGCTTGGAATTCCCCGATGCGAGCGATGACCGCGCCGCCGGTCGCGTGCTGTTTCACGGCGAGGATGTGTCCGACGTCCCCGTGGGGCGCCGCGGGGTGGGTTTTGTCTTCCAGCATTACGCGCTGTTCCGGCACATGACGGTGGCGCAGAACATCGCCTTCGG
Organism: uncultured Opitutia bacterium; assembly: GCA_903925425.1. GTDB lineage: Bacteria > Verrucomicrobiota > Verrucomicrobiia > Opitutales > Opitutaceae > CAIYFD01. The sequence continues at coordinate 9,493 of CAIYFD010000064.1, forward strand.
TCTCACGGTCCGTCCCCGGTCCGAGCGTCCGAACGCGAAGGTCATCGCCGGTCGGGTGGAGGAGCTGCTGCAGTTGATGCAACTCGGAGGGCTGGGCGGCCGGCTGCCGGACCAATTGTCGGGCGGCCAGCGGCAGCGCGTGGCGCTGGCGCGCGCGCTGGCGGTGCAACCCAAGGTCCTGCTGCTCGACGAGCCCTTTGGTGCGCTCGATGCGCAGGTGCGCAAGGACCTGCGTCGGTGGCTGCGGAGCCTCCACGAGAAGATCCATGTCACCACGGTCTTCGTGACCCACGACCAGGAGGAGGCCCTTGAACTGGCTGACGAGGTGGTGGTGATGAACCACGCGAAGATCGAGCAGTCGGGAGCGCCGCAGACGGTGTATGACCGGCCGGCCTCGCCGTTCGTGATCGAGTTTCTCGGCAATGTGAACCGGATGGCCGCCCTGGCGGGCAAGCCCAACGCCACCGGCAAGGACGTGCTCTACGTGCGGCCGCACGACGTGGACATCCAGCGGGGCCAGGCGGGCGAGCATTCGTTGCTTGCCCGGGTGTTGCACGTTTTCTCCGCCGGCAGCTACGGTCGGATTTCCCTCCAGCGCACCGATAACGGGGAGGCCTTCGAAGCGGAGATCGCCCGGGACAGGCTCCTCGATCTCGATCTGCAGCAGGGTGAGGTGGTGTCCGTCCTCTTCCGCCACGTGCGCCTTTTCCCGAAGGGCCAGCTTTACGAGGCGGATGTCACCAACGGGCAATTGTCCGAAACCGCGCCCGGATACCGTCCAGCCCATGGCTCGGGCGAGCACATTTGAGTGCGCAACCTTTTTGACTCCGGCCCGCCGCCCGGCAATTTCTCCCCCAGCGTTTTCCCTGACTGCCGCAACTTTTCAACCCCACCCCAACATGGCTAAAATCCACAACGACATCACTGAGACTATCGGCAACACCCCCCTGGTCCGCCTCAACCGCACCGCGGCCCTGCACGGAGCGCAGGCGGACGTGCTCCTGAAGCTGGAATTCTTCAACCCGCTCTCGAGCGTGAAGGACCGCATCGGCTTCGCCATGATCGACGACGGGCTGAAGAGCGGGAAGATCAAGCCCAACTCCGTGATCATCGAGCCGACCAGCGGCAACACCGGCATCGCGCTGGCGTTTGTCGCCGCCGCCAAGGGGCTCAAGCTGATCCTCACGATGCCCGAGACGATGAGCATCGAGCGCCGCAAGCTGCTCAAGGTCCTCGGCGCCCGCGTGGTGCTGACGGAGGGACCGAAGGGCATGAAGGGCGCGATTGCCAAGGCCGAGGAGCTCGCCGCCAAGATTCCGAACAGCATCATCCTGCAGCAGTTTTCCAATCCCGCCAACCCCGCCGTCCACCGCCGCACCACGGCCGAGGAGATCTGGCGCGATACCGACGGCAAGGTCGACATCGTCGTGGCCGGGGTTGGCACCGGCGGAACCATCACGGGCATTGGCGAGGTACTCAAGCAGCGCAAGCCCGACATCAAGATCGTGGCGGTTGAGCCCGATTCCTCCCCGGTCCTTTCCGGTGGCCAGCCCGGCCCGCACAAGCTGCAGGGCATCGGCGCGGGTTTCATCCCGGCCGTCCTGAATACCAAGATCTACGACGAGGTCATCCGCGTGAAGGAGGCCGATTCCGGCCCGGTCTCGAAGCAGGTCAACCAGCTCGACGGCATCCCGGTCGGCGTCTCCTCCGGCGCCATGATCTGGGCCGCGCTGCAACTCGCGAAGCGTCCCGAGAACAAGGGCAAGCAGATCGTCGTGGTCGTCCCCTCCAGCAGCGAGCGCTACCTCTCGACCTGGCTCTTCGCCGACATCAACACCGAGAGCGATCCGGTCGACGACCTGTTCGCTCCCGCGGGCTGAGGTCGCGGTCCTCGGGCAGCCTGTTAATTCATCAACCTGCCGGCCGTGATGGCCGGCGGGTTTTTTTGCGGCGGGAGACTGGAGAATCAGGCGTCTGGCCTCGGCCCCGTGACCGCCTTGGCCAGCTCCGCCTTCTCATCGCTCCAGTGGTAGAAGCTCCAGGCCAGCGCGCTGACCGCGACGATCAGCCCGACGATCTTCATCATCGTACCTGCCAGCAGTTGGTCTTCCGCCGCATCGAAATCCGCGACCAGCCGCGGTGCAAACTCGTAGGTGGGGTAGAGAATGTTGTCCGAGAAGACGAGGTACGCGAAGATCGGCGTCATGCCGATCACGACGGCCAGCAAGTACAGCATCTGGACCGGCGGGCGGGCCGGCGGATGGGCGCGGGACGGACTGAGCAGCGGCCACCAATAGAGCAGGGCGGCGGCAAAGAAGGAAACATGCTCGGCCACGTGCACCAGTTTTTGGCGAAGGGCGAGGTCGTAGAGATCCGGCATGTGCCAGAGCGAGATCACGAGGGTGAAAATGATGCCGCAGATCAGCGGGTTGAAGAGAACCCTGAGGAAGGGCCGCAGGGCCGGCCGGGCGAGGACGGGATCGACCATCCAGTCGGGCAGGCCCACGAGGAACAGCACCGCCGCCGGATAGATCAGCACCTGATGCTGCAGCATGTGGGCGCTGAACAGGAAACGCTCGCCGATTTGGTCGAGCGGGGATCCGACGGCCAGGTAGAACAGGGTGAGAGCGCCGGCGAAGCAGATAGCTTGGCGGCGCGGGAAGGGCGTGCCGACCGGGGCGAGTCGGCCGCGCCAGGGTCCGGCCAGGATGGCGTAGAGCCAGCCGAGAAAGATGAGCCCTCCCACCAGGTAGGGTTCATTGTGCCAGTGGCGCCAGTCGATCATCGCTCTTGGCTTGGGGCAAAAAAAACGGCGGCACAAGGCCGCCGTGGAAGGGTTGCGAAGGTGTAACGGATCAGACCCAGGCCGCTGCTCCGCCTGGCAGGAGCGGCTTTAGCAGCGTGAGCGGCAGGCTGGCCTCGGCCCGGAAGAGCGAAAGCAGGGCCCAGACGGTGGCCACGCTCAGCAC